>QKGU01000406.1 GCA_003250325.1 Paludibacter sp. | reverse complement strand
AATGAAGCATACAAGCGAGAAATGCAATTGAGCATTTTTCCAATATAATGGGGGCTTGGTTTTATAAAGCAAAAATCCCGCATCTGATTTTTAGACAGATACGGGATGATTTTAAACAATATATTTTTATATCGGACAACAATAAAATTGTTTCAACTATCAGTTATTTAGTTGCAAGGAAATATGATACTTCTCTACTGACCAATTATATCATTGCAGAAAAAGATTCAGTAACAAGTCGAAAGTTGGACGCATCAAGATTGAAATATATGTAGTGCAGGTATGAGTATATAAATAGAAAACGCACATATTTAAAAGGTTTTGAAAGGCTTTCTTTGTCGTTAGAACATCTTTTTTTATATCAAGACATCTACTTTGTTTTCTAGCAAACAAAGCCTAAATTGCTATCTGTTAGCTAATTGTATCATTTGGCTAAGTTCTCTATCTACTTTAAGAAATTCAACTCATTTCGAAGCTATAAAATGCGTATATATTTGCATTGTCGAATGTCGAATTGTTCAATTTGATAGAATTATTCAATTTTCGTACAAAATAATTTCATAACCTTAAATAAAAAGAATGATGGTCAATTTGAAAAAAAGCCTTTTCAGTATGCTGTTTTTATTCAGTATGCTATTTGTCTTGCCTACTGTAGTTGCTCAAACTACAGCAAAAGCTATCTCAGGAGTCGTTGTTGACTCAAAAGGAGAAACTCTTATTGGAGTAAATGTCCTTATTAAAGGAACAAAAACCGGTACAGTTACAGATTTTAATGGAGCTTTCTCCATTTCCGGTAATTTAGATAAAGGTACTATTCTTATTTTTTCATATTTAGGATATGAAACTAAAGAAATTCAATTTAATGGTCAGCCTCTCTCTGTTAAACTCACTGAAAGCACAAAAACATTAGATGAAGTTGTAGTTGTCGGTTATGGAGTTCAAAGAAAAAAAGATTTAACCGGCTCTACTGTCTCAGTAGGGAGTAGTGTGGTTAAAGACAAACCTGTTTCGAATCTTGCTGAAGCACTGCAAGGGCGTGCAGCCGGTGTGATGATTACTAATTCAGGTTCACCTGGCAGTAATAGTTCAATTCGTATACGTGGTTTGGGATCAATTAACGATTGTTCTCCTTTAATTGTCATCGATGGTGTTCCAACCGATCTGAACCTAAATGCAATAAATCAAAACGATGTTGAGACAATTGACATTCTAAAAGATGCATCTGCAACTGCAATTTATGGTTCCAGAGGCGCAAACGGTGTAGTTCTAATTACAACAAAAAAGGGGAAATCAGGACAAGGTGTAATTTCATTTAGCGCTAATACTGCAATAAACAATGCTATTGGGACTCCAAAATTGCTTAATGCCAGTCAGTTCGCTTCGTTGCATAACGAAATGATGCTAAACGGAGGACAACCTCAACGACCTGACTTCACTGACCCTACGCTCTGGGGTGAAGGTACTAATTGGTATGATGCTCTTATACAGAGCGGAAAAATGCAAAATTACCTGCTATCTTATTCTGGTGGAAGTGATAATAACAATTATTATGTCTCAGCGGGTATATTTGATCAAAAAGGTATAGTTATTAATACTGATTTTAAACGCTACACATTTCAATTCAACAACGAAGCTAAAGTTCGTAATTGGTTGAAATTCGGAAACAATCTAACACTTAGTCACGATTTAAAACGCAATGGTTCTTATAATATTCTGGGAACTATGCAATCGCTACCTACTCAACCTATATATAACGAAGATGGAAGTTATTCTGGACCAGGTAATAGTGCTATCTGGTACGGTGATATGCGTAATCCGATAGGAACCGCCAATGTAGAAAAATCTGAAACTAAGGGATACAATCTGTTGGGAAATATTTTCGGAGAAATCAACATTTCTAAAAAAGTTTTCTTGAAATCTTTGGTAGGAGTCGATTATAAAGATTGGAGTTCAGTTTCATTTTCTCCTAAATATGATTGGAAACCAATACCTGCTCCAACTTCAACCAGAAGTGAGAGTTGGAATAAATCTATAACTTATTTATGGGATAATACAATCACATATATGGACACTTTTGCTGAAAAACATAATATCAATGTAATGATAGGTTCGAGTGCACAAAGTAATCTATTTAGATATATAAATGGAAGTAAAGAGGATTTTTTATCCGATGATTACAATCAACTAAACAATGGGCTACTAAATCCGCTCATTGGTGGTGGTCAGAGTGAATGGGCATTGCTGTCTTTTTTCGGACGTGCAAATTATAATTACGACAATAAATATCTTTTGACAGCAACTTTGCGTCGCGATGGTACTTCTCGTATTTCTACAAACAATCGTTGGGGAACATTTCCGTCATTCTCGGCAGCGTGGCGTTTTACAGAAGAATCATTTTATAACAAAAATAAAATTCTTACTGACGGAAAATTACGCATAGGTTATGGCGAAACAGGAAATCAGTCTCCGTTAGATCCTTATGCATACATTACAAGATTAAAAACTTCACAATATGTTTTCAATGACACACCAGTTGCTACTCTTTACCCCTTAGTAATGCCAAGTCCTGATATTAAATGGGAAACCGTAAAACAATGGAATATTGGTATTGATACTCACTTTTTTGATCAGGCTTTAAGTATCACTTTAGATGCTTATTTGAAAAACACGAGCAATATGTTAGTAGGTATGGCAGTACCCATAACTACAGGATATTCTGACAGCTATACACCGCAGATTAATGTAGGAAAAGTACAAAATCAAGGAATAGAATTAACTATCTCATCTAAGAATATAAAGAGTAATAATTTTGAGTGGATTACTGAAGCGAATGTTTCGTATAACAAAAATAAAGTCTTGAAACTCGATGGTGATGTTCCAATGTATTTTGGAGTACAAACACACACAGTAGGGAAGCCAATTGGTGCATATTATGGCTATGTAACCAACGGTATCTTTCAAAATTGGGATGAAGTTAATTCTTATGCAGTACAAAAACCATCTCAAACAGGAGGACAAGGAACTTCTCCAGGAGATATTCGATTCAAAGATCTTGACAATAATGGTGTTATAAATGATAATGATCGGACATTCCTGGGTAACCCTACTCCTTCTTGGATATTCTCTATGAATAATAGTTTCAATTTTCACAACTTTGATCTCCAAATTTATTTTCAGGGTGTAGCGGGAAATGAAATATATAATGGAACGCGATCTTCACTTGAAAGCATGTCGACAGTAACTAATCAATCAATAAAAATGCTTGATAGATGGACTGGCGAAGGCACCAGTAACTCCATTCCACGCGCAGTGTATGCCGATCCGAATAATAATAATCGTGTTTCTGACAGATTCCTTGAAGATGGTTCATACTTGCGCTTAAAAAATATCACTTTAGGATATACGCTTCCTAAAAAATCGTTGTCCAAAATTTATATGTCTGGTGCACGTATGTTTATTTCTGCACAAAACTTACTTACGTTAACACGTTATTCCGGTTTTGACCCTGAAGTTTCGGGTATTGATTCTGGTAGTTACCCTATGACCAGAACAATCAGCCTTGGTCTTGATATAAAATTTTAAACCAATATAAATAATACGCAATCATGAAAAAACTAATTTATATCACAACGATATTTTTATCTGTTCTAATGGTGTCATGTGATGACTTCTTAAATAAGTCACCTTATGAAGATCCAGGAGCAGAGACCATAAAAGATGAAGCAAGTGCCATTGCACTCACCAATGCTGCTTACCAGCCTTTACAACGTCCAAAATTATATAATATGCGTATCTGGACATTGGACATTATAGCTGGGAATAGTCAAGTAGGTGCCGGTGGCGGTAGCGATGGCATAGAAACAGTTCAATTAGCAAACTTTGTGGCAGATGCTGATAATTTTGCCACTATTGACTTTTGGAGAGGACCTAATCCGGGAATCCTTTATTGCAATACTGTTTTAGCAAATGTCCCTGAAATGGATATTAGCGAAAGTATCAAGAATCGTTGTATTGGCGAAGCTAAATTTTTACGTGCACATTACTTCTTCTTGTTGGTTCAGCTCTATGGAGATGTGCCTATGAGCTTAAAGCCTGCAAACGCAGGTGATGACTTATTTCCTCGCCGTGTAGGAAAAGATACCATTTACAACGAAGTGATTATACCAGATTTGAAAGAAGCCATAAAATTGCTTCCAACACGGGAAGAATACAGTACTATCGATAAAGGTCGTGCATCAAAAGGAGCAGCCTATGGAATGTTGGCAAAAGTATATCTCACGCTTGGCAAATATGAAGAATGTATTGAAATGTGTGACGAAGTAACTAAATTAGGATATACTCTTAATCCTGACTATAGTGATTGTTTTGGTGGCGAAGCTAAGAATAAGAACACTGCTGAGTCATTGTTTGAAGTTCAGTATTACGGAAAGACAAAAGCCGGTTTCTTCGACGACGAAAATCAGGCAGCATGGCATAGTACTTTTATGGGACCACGTAATCAGGAATTTGTTGGAGGTGGTTATGGTTGGAATCAACCAACGCAAGAGTTTGTAGACCAGTATGAAACTGGAGATTTGCGAAAAGACAAGACCATTCTTTATGAAGGTTGCCCGGCATTTGGAGGGAAAAAATATCTTTCAACCATGTCGATGACAGGCTACAATGTACGTAAATTTCTTGTGCCACTATCTATTTCGCCTGACTACAACACCAATGCAGCAAACTTTGTAGTACTTCGCTATGCGGACGTACTGCTAATGAAAGCTGAAGCTTTGAACGAACTTGGACGTACTAATGATGCCGTAGAACCACTTTATTTAGTGCGTAAGCGTGCCGGATTAACAAATAAATCAATCTTACAAAACCTTACACAAGATCAAATGCGACAAAGAATCATTAAAGAACGTCGCGTAGAACTTGCGTTTGAAGGACATCGCTGGTTCGATATGATTCGTATTGATAACGGACAATATGCATTGGATTTCTTTCACTCTATAGGAAAAGTAAATGCTGTCCGCAAACACTTACTGTTTCCAATTCCACAAAAGGATATTGATACTAATCCTAATTTGAAACAAAATCCGGGATATTAAGAATCATGAAGTTAAAACAAAAAATAAATTTGATAAGATGAAAACTATATATAGAATATTAATCTCCACAGTTTTTTTATTGCCGTTACTTTTTGTTTCGTGCAACGAAGATTTAATGGAAACAAACAAAGGAGAAACTGCGCTTAAACTAAAAGCAAATACTACTGATTTGGTTTTAGATGTACTTAATCCTAATTCAAATGTTTTAAATTTCGAGTGGACAACAGGTACAAATAATGGTACAAATGCTGCAATAAGTTATCAATTCCAAATTACAAACGAAGATAGCAATTTCGAATCTGGCATCACTTATGAATTAGGAAAGAATACGACTTCGATAGTATACACAAACGAAACTTTAAATTCAGTTTTATTAGATTCTCTAAATGCCAAATCCGATTCTGTAATCACAGTGAAAGCGCGTGTAATAGCTACCGTTCTTGCAGCAGGTACAGAACCTCAAATTTCCGAATCTTTTGCAGTTAAGATTAAGACCTATAAACCAATCGCTAAAAATCTCTATTTGATTGGAGGAGCTGCACCTAATGGTTGGAATGCTGATAATGCTACTAAAATGAATTCTGTTAATGGAACGACAGGTGGATTCACATGGCAAGGGCGTTTAAATGCTGGAGAACTAAAATTCATTACGAAGCTTGGAAACTTTCTACCATCCTACAACAAAGGCGTTGAAGACAATCAACTTATTTATCGTGAAACAGAAGACCAACCGGATAATAAATTCACTATTAGCAAATCAGGACAGTATAGGGTTACTGTAAACATAATCACTTTAAACATTAGTATTGAGGAGTTAGACGCTCCTGAATTTGGTGATTTATGGTTTGTTGGAGGATTCTCCGGCTGGACATTCAAAGAAATGAGAGTGGATATGCTAGATCCGTACATCTATCATTATAACGCAGAATTAAACTCATCAAATAGTAGTGATGAATTTAAAATTGCAACTGCCAATAATTTTGACCAAACAACAGTATTTTTACGTCCTGCTGTAAATGGACAAGGCGCTGGAACTGGATTAAGTGTTGTGAAGTGGTCGGAAAGTGAGAATACCAATGATAATAAATGGAAACTTGCACCTGGCATTTACAAAATAACCCTGAATTTGCGTACCATGAAAGTAGATATTGTACCATTTACCCCATTCTCAATGATTTATCTTGTAGGCGATGCAACGCCTAATGGTTGGGAATTCGTATAAATTCACATGGACCGGTCACTTAAACGCTAAAGAAATTAAATTCTCTTGTGATAGAAAAACTGATTGGAATGGAGCTTTTTTCCTTGCAACCAGTGGAGGAGCTAACCCAGTGGAGGAGCTAACCCGAGCGGAAGCGAGGAGCAAATGTTGTACAGCAATGTGGGCTCAAACCCCGATAATAAATGGAGTATTACCGAAGCCGGTACCTATACTATAGAGTTAGATCAATTGCAGGAAACTGTAAAATTCACCAAACGTTAAAATTATATCAATCATGAAGAAAACAATATATTTAATTGTCGCTTTAACGACATTAATTGTGTCGGGATGTAGCAGCGATTATTTTGAAACCACAAATAATCCTCTTTCTTATGGAGAATCATATATTGACATTACAATCTCTACTGATAAAGCTCTTTATAATCCGGGAGAAACAGTCAAATTCAGTGCTAAGGGTATTCCGAATGGCGCTAAAGTTCGCTACACATATCTTGGCAATGTAATAAGTGAGACTGATTTATCAACTGAGACATGGTCATGGACAACTCCCAATGACGATTACAGAGGCTATATGGTGGAAATTTATACCATTGAAAATGGTGTAGAAAAGTTAATCAATAATATCGCAGTAGATGTTTCTTCCGATTGGGCAAAATTTCCGCGATACGGTTTTGTTTCAGATTACGAAAAAATGGATAACAAATTTATTAGCCGGAATATTGATATTTTAAATAGATATCATATTAACGGATTGCAATTTTACGATTGGTTATACGACCATCAACGCCCACTTGCGGGTTCTGTTGAAAATCCGTCAACTTCGTGGGAAGATATTTTCTATCGTACAAATTATTTTTCTACTGTAAAATCATACATTGATGAAGCCAAAGCGAAAGGGATGAAAACAATGTTTTATAATCTCTGTTACGGTGCTACAAAAAATGCAGCATCCGATGGCGTAAGCGATGAATGGTATGCATATAAAGATCAAAATCATTCAGAGAAAGATTATCATGATCTTTCAGGTGGACGAAGTCACATTTGGGTGCTTGATCCGGGAAACGAACAGTGGCAAGCCTATTTAGTGGCGCGCAACAAAGACGTTTATCAGGCGCTTGGTTTCGATGGCTTCCATATAGACCAGTTGGGTTACCGGGGCGATCGATACGATTATAATGGAAAATCGATCGATATGAGTAAAGGATACGGTTCGTTTATTAATGCAATGAAAACGGCAGAGCCGGATAAACGCTTGCTGTTTAATGCTGTTGGTGGTTATGGTCAGGAAGCTATCGCAAATGCACCTGTCGACTTCCTTTATGTGGAAGTTTGGGGAGCCCGCGATGGAGATAACCCCGATATGAGTTATGGAGATATGATTGCACTAATGCGCGATAATGTTTCAAAAAGTAATCCTGAAAAGAACATAGTACTTGCCGCATACATGAACTATAACGTGAGTAGTGTTGGCTTTGTAAACAAACCTGGAATTTTGTTGGCAAACTCAGCCATTTTTGCGTGGGGTGGATCACATTTAGAATTAGGCGAGCATTACCTCATTAATGAATATTTCCCCAGCAACAATTTACAATTAAAAGCAGATTTGGGCAAAGAATTAATAAACTATTATGACTTTATGGTTGCTTATCAAAATCTGCTTAGGGATGGAGGTGATTTTCAGGCAGCAGAGGTGGCTTTTACCAACAGTAATATTGTTGCAACTCGTTGGCCGGCAGCTAAAGGGCAGGTCGCTACTATTGGAAAAAAAGTAAATGGAAAAGATATTTACCACCTGATAAACTTTACTGATGCAAATACAATGGTTTGGCGTGATCCTAAGGGAACTCAAGCAGAACCCAATCTGATAGATGCCCCCGAAGTAAGCGTAAATGTTTCCGGCACTGTTTCTAAAGTGTGGTTTGCCTCACCCGATGTTAATCGCGGAGTAGCTCAGAATCTACAGTTTGTTCAAACAGGAAACAATGTGACGGTAACGCT
>QKGU01000114.1 GCA_003250325.1 Paludibacter sp. | reverse complement strand
ATCGGCTGACCGACTAAATTTTTTGTTATATCTTTGCCCATATAGTCTATGTGTTTGTGGTAAAACAAAAGTACTATATCGGGGGAAGTTATCGCTTAGATGGCTTCCCTTTTTGCTAAATCAATTTTTTGTCGGTCAGTAGTGTTAAATTTTCTAAAAATCGTAATATGAACAATCGAATTTATGCCATAGGAGATATTCACGGTTGCTTCAATTCAATGAAAGAATTGATAGAGAATAAAATTCAGCTCAGAAAAGAAGATAAACTGATTTTTCTGGGTGATTATATCGACCGTGGCCCGGATAGCAAGAAAGTCTTGGACTATATTATTGAATTACAAAATAATGATTATGACATAGTAACACTTTTAGGTAATCATGAATCAATGTTGTTAAATGCTTACGCCAACAAAGCTGAAATTTATAAATGGTTGTTTAATGGTGGTTCTGAAACATTAAAAAGCCTCAATATAGATTCTCTGGAGAATCTCGCTCCCAAATACATCCATTTCTTCAATAACTTGAAACCATACTATGAGTTGGATAATTTTCTCTTTGTTCACGCTGGTTTCAACGATAATATTGAAAATCCATTCTCAGACAACTATACCATGTTATGGCGAAGTAAGAAACAATACTATAATCCTTTATTAATTGATAAAACGATTATTCACGGACACTCTCCTGTTTCCATTGCTGTTACTCAAAATCAGGTTCTCAATAATAGTAACGTTATCAATTTGGATGGTGGTTGTGTTTATAATAAAGCTCATTATGGAAAACTAATTGCTCTGGAAATTAAAACTAGAACTATTTTAGTTGTTGAATAAAATAATTGTCCTATATTTGCAATTCGCGAATCGCGAATTAAACATTGTTCATATGAAGAAACACAATGGAATGCGACCACAGGACATAGTGGTATTGATAAAGATAATATCACTCCAGCAACCCGATTGGAAAAATATAGATATTGCTAATGCTATTCTTATTAGTCCTTCCGAAGTATCTGAAGCATTAAATAGATGTAAAATTGCTGGACTTATTGATTCTAAAAAGAGAAAGGTAAATATGAATTCCTTTTTCGAATTCCTTATTTACGGATTAAAATATGTTTTCCCCGTTCAACCCGGCTCTGTAGTAAAAGGTATTCCTACAGCACATTCTGCATCTCCTATCAAAGAACACATTTCTTCCGGAAATGACATTTATGTTTGGCCTTATCCAAAGGGGACACAACGGGGTCAGGCAATTGAACCTCTGTATAAGAATTTGCCAAAAGCAGTTGAGAATGATAAAATGTTCTACGAACTATTGGTCATTATTGATACAATAAGAGTAGGTCGTGTACGCGAAATAGAAATTGCCATTGAAGAACTGAAAAAACGATTGAGAAATGCCTAGCACGAATATTACAATGCTCCAAACTGTAGCTTCAGGATTAGGGGAACTAAAAAATGAAATGGTTTTTGTAGGTGGCTCAGTGGCGGAACTCTATGTTGATAATCCGGCAGCCTCTGATATCCGACCTATGTGAGTCGTCCTGAAAAATGTCTACACAATTTAGAGTAGATATGTATCAAAATGATCATGTATTGCGTCGCTTTAGCGAGAGTTTTAAACTCAAAATTTTAGCCGAGTTAAGTACCGGCAAGTATAGTAAACGAGAATTGTCCCGACTGTACGGGGTAGCCTCCAGTACCATCAACGACTGGGTGAGAAAATACGACAGAAAGGACTTAATGAACACCAGAGTTATCGTGGAAACTAAAGACGAAATCAGCAGACTACGCGAACTGCAAAAAGAGATTGAACAGCTCAAAAAACTGTTGGTAAAAAAGGATATTGAGCAGCTTATGAACGATTCCTATATGGAAATTGCAGCCAAAAAACTTGGTTACAAAAGCGTGCAGGAATTCAAAAAAAAAGCAGACACGAATCCTTAAACCTTTGTATTGCAACGTCTAAGCACTTACAACTTCCTGCTAGCGTGCAGGAAGTATGTGATAGTTATGGAATGAATAGAGATGCCTTTTACAAGTTTCGTAAACGGGCTGTCAGACGAAAAACCGTGGAAGAAAAAGTGGTGACTTTGGTGCAAAATCAGCGTCGGGAACAACCAAGAATAGGTGTCAGAAAGCTGCATTTCACACTGCAGGAACAACTCAATTCTCAGGATATAAAAGTTGGAAGAGACCGCCTTTTTCAGATACTAAGAGATAACAAAATGCTAATCCGACGGAAAAGGGCTTATACAAAAACTACCAATTCGTTTCACCGGTTCTACAAATATAAAAATCTGATTAAGGACATGGAAATAACAAGACCAAATCAGGTATGGGTAGCGGACATTACCTACCTCAGAACACAAACCGGATTTTGTTGACTTATATTCAAGGAGAATAGTTGGATATCACCTCAACAATACATTGGAACTGGCGGGCTGCCTACGGGCCTTCAAACGAGCCCTGTGGCAGTCCCAGCCGGGTTCCAATGTCATACATCATTCGGACAGAGGAATCCACAATATGCACCATCAGGTTGTCAAGGTGCAAATGCAGGTCTTCACGACCACGAACAAAGAACTTATCATCCATAAATGTTGAATTCATTCTGCAATAACGATAAAATTCCAGGTGATTATTGAAATAGGTTGTAAGCTTTTCTAATTCCTTTAAAATATAGCATTGCTGTATTTCAAGACTACCCAATGGCCGTTTGCTTTCAAAATTATTGATTTTGACGTGATAAATCAGCTGGCTTACAATTTCAGGTTTAATGACTTTGAAAAAATAAATTTCTTCTGCTTCATTTCTGAATGTATAGCTTACAATAAACGTCCGGAGCTTACTCAGAATATCTTTTATACAAATAATTGATTTTTGAGCTTTGGTTATAATATCTGTTTCTTCTATATCGATAGCGTGAAGTCTGGAATTTAGCTCAATGTTTAGTTTGGGAATGAAATGATTCATAAACTTTGTTTTTATGAAACAAGTGTTCATTTGAAAATGAGAAATATAACATATAAAAAACAATCCCTTCAAAAAGCAATAACTTAAACCTTTTAGGGTGATACATCTATATTTATTATGATCCGCTATAAATAATCCTGTCTTATTGGGCTAAAAACGTCAATAACCTCTCCTGCTTCGATGATTTCAAAAGAATGCTCAATGTTAGCAGGAATAGAATAAGCATCACCAGAAGATAATAAATATTCTTGTCCATTTAGTTTTAAGCTATATTTACCCGAGATAATGTATCCGCTCTGTTCATTCGGGTGATTGTGAAAGGGAACATTGTCAGTTGGTTTATATATCATCTTTGTAACCATAGTATCTATGCCTATTGAAAGCACTACAAAATCAACTCCCAAGAACTGTTTTGATACAGCATTTTCTTTTTTTACTACAATTTTCATATCAATTGCTTTATTCATGAAATTTTAGACCATCGAGTGATTTGTTTACTAACTTATTGTCACCATAAATTATAATGCCGACTAAATCCAAATTATCTACACTGTGTTGAGCAATTTCACTTATATTCTCTTCTTCGGAGCGTGTGGCAAAAAGAGCTCTCGTATAAATACCAATTGCAAGTTTTCGTTCAGTCGCGCGCAAAAATGCTCGCTTTAGTTTTTCTGTTGTCTCTGCCGTATATATTAAAATCGGGTGTTTTAAAAAAGGTAAGAATTTTATATTTTCTGCAGTAATAAAATCCCCTCCGTGAGTTTCAGGGTACCTAATTGCTACGCTACTTGCTAAAAAAGAAACCACATTAAGTTTTTGCCAAGGAAGTAGATCTTTTTCAATTATTATTGCTATTTTTTTGTCGTACATTGTTTATTGCAGATTTAATTCCATTTGAATATTACATCTTTTGTAGGGAGTTGAATGACCTACTATTTTTTTAAACCCAAGTTTGTAGTAAAGATTAATAGCAGGTTTTAAAATTGTATTACTTTCCAGATATATTTTTGAAGCTCCGGCATCTTTGGCTGCTTTTATAACAGCAAGTCCCAGATGCCATCCCAAATGCTTGCCCTGAGCTTCTGGTGATACAGCCATTTTGGCCATTTCGTAGTCATAATTTGGATCATCCATTTTAATGAGGGCACAAACACCCATTGGTTTTCCCTGATATAAACCGATAAAGATCTTCCCACCTTTGTCTAAAATATATTCTTTCGGATGGTCCAGTGCTAATTTGTCTGTATCTTCAATTTCGAAGTAATTTGAAATCCATTCTTCATTGAGCTTTTTAAATGCAGATTGATATTCGGGCGTGTAGTTCACAATTTGTATATCGTTGCTCTCTCTTACTCTTTTTTGTTCTTGTACTCTTTTAAATAATGATTTTTGATCTAATAGAAATTCCCATTCTGCTATTGCCTCCCAAAGATTATGGGTAGCTTCTGCAATAATACCGTCTATAGCTTTTTCGATATCATTACATTGTACAGTAATCATATCTTTTGCAACTATAGCTCCTTTATCTGTCAAATCAACTACATTTCTGCGTTTGTCTTCTGATTGTTGATTGTCTTTGACCAAGCCCGCATTTATCATCTCTTTGATAATTTTGGTGACAGATGGTTGTGAATGTCCAATTTTATCCGCAATTTCAGTAATCGTTTTTGCGCCTTCGTTATAAAGTACAAAAAACACAGGAAACCATTTTGGGGAAAAATCCACATTGTATAGTTCGTAAATTTTGGCTGCGTCATCGGTAATTTTAGCTGTAAGTAAACGTAACCTACTGCCTAATGCCATTTTACCTGTTTTGTTGAAAAAATCCATAATATTGAATAACTAATTACATAATTGGTTATGCAAATGTATGAATTTATCTTTAGTTGACAAAAACATTTCAATATTTTTGAATTAAAATAAGCGTAAGACTTGATAGAAAACAGCTCAACTATAGTATAAAATGCTGATTATAATGAATATTAGCTATTTAAATGAAGTTATGCAGTAATTATATTTTGAATGAGAGGTGTAGTATTGTCCAAAAATAAAGGAGTCATTTGACTCCTTTATTTCCATGTAAGAATATTTCACAGAGATTACAGATTCAACTGCCTTTGAAATTCTTGTAAATATTGAGCTATATGTAACCCATCAACCAATCCATGATGTGCTTCTATTGAAATAGGTAAGAATTTCCTGTCACCCCTGATTGAATATTTACCGAAAGTAATTTTAGGTACAGATTCATCCTTATTGAAATTTGTAGGATGTAAAAGTCCAGAGAATGTATACCATGGTAATGTTGAATGTCTTATCAAATCTTTTTTCATGTGATCATCATTCAACCGGAGCCCTGTTGAGCTCTTCACATTTGCAATCTCAGTTTGTAATTCTTTATTGAAAGCTTCAAAATCAGCATGAAAATTTACATAGATAAAAGCAAAAGTCCCATCTGCTCTGTCAATTGTTGCTCCTGCATTTATTTTATCAAAAACAACTATCTCATTATCCACTATTCTACTTCTAAACTCTTCTAAGCTATTCACTGCAATCATTGATTTGTGTAAATAATGAGCAAAGAAACTTAGAGAAAGCTCTTTAGATTTAAGATATGCATTTGTGCAATCAACCTCACTGACAATTCCAAAATATGGATTTGCCATTTTCGAAAAGAATTCATAATGTTCTTTTCTATTCCAGTTTTCAATATCTATAGTTTTCATTTGTATTTTCAATTTTGAATCAATCATAATTGACCACAAAGGTAGATAAATTAAAGTATGCTTTTATTGAATGATATTTTATTTTGTCACTTTCAAATGTATAATCAAATGTCCCTAAGGTAGTCAATTATTTAATCAATGAAATTGCTGAAGTGCGTGTAATGTTTGAGCGCATTGAAAAGCAATTGGGATTAGGTGTGGATAAGAGGGTGGTAAGGAAAATTTGTGTTTTGCTAGTTTTGATGTTGTTATATAGTATTGGGCTTCTCAGTTTTAAATATAGATATGTCTATATTTAACAAGAGGATTCAAATATAAAAACCTGAATCCTCTTATAGCGTATTTAAATCTGATTTTAATTGATCTTTTATGTCATCCTGCCGTTTGCTTGATTTTTAATTGCGTTCCATTTCCAAACTTCTCCCTCAAAATTTGCATGTCATTACTTACTTTCAAGTCAAGTATTTTAGCATAATGCTGTGTGGTTTTAAGGTTTTTATGTCCGAGCATTTTAGATACGCTTTCGATCGGGACACCGTTTGAAAGTGTGACAGTGGTGGCAAAGGTATGCCGGGCGATATGGAACGTCAGTTCTTTGTTGATGCCGCAGGTATCGGCAATTTCCTTTAAATAGGAATTCATTTTCTGATTGCTGAGTATCGGCAAAAGCTTTTCCTGGTTGACTACCTGCGGGTGATCTTCGTATTTTTCCAATAAGAAAGAGGCAATTGGAAGAATAGGAATGTTGGATCGGGTATCGGTCTTTGTCCGGTTAATGTAGATCCAGCGTTCGCCGTCCACGCCAATAGCAATGTTCTTCCGGGATAGTTTCTTTACATCTGCATAAGCCAGACCAGTAAAGCAGCTGAAAAGAAAAATATCTTTCACCTGATTAAGCCGGTCGGAAACAAATGCTTTGTTGAGCATGGTTTCAATTTCTTCCATAGACAAGAATGCCCGTTCCACTTCCACCATCTTGCTTTTATAATTGATAAATGGATTCTTTTCGAGCCAGCCATTAGCAAGGCAAATCCGGATAATCTTTCCAAAGTTCTTAATGTACTTCGATGTGGTGTTCTGGCAGCAGTTACAAACGCTTTTCAAATAGAACTCGTAACTGGTTATGAATTCATGGTCAATTTTTCTAATGTCGAGATCGGAGACTTTGTATTTCCATTTCAGGAAATCGGCTGTATGCTTCAGGGAAGTTTCGTAACGGACATGTGTTGCAGCTGCGTAGTCTTTCCCGATAAGAGCTTTAATTTCGTCATTATGCTGCTGAAATATGCCAATTATCATGTGGCTACGTTTGTCAATGCCCAGAATCTTGTTCCGCATGTTTTCGGCATTGACAAGTTCATCTTCCCGGACAAGCTGTTGCTGATAGTCGTAGACTTTGGCTTTAAGTGAGTCCAGGAATGAATTGATTGATTTAGCTTCACCGCTATATCCTTTCATGCAGCTACCTTCTACGGACCATTTTTCTGGAAGTGTGTAACGCTTGGTGCTTAATTCGATGCGTTCACCATCGACAGTAACACGGATGTAAATTGGGACTAAACCGTCGGTTGTGGTTTTGGCTCTCTTTGCGTAAAAGAGAATGGAAAGTTTTGCATTCATTGTGGTAACCTTTAGAATTGTTCAAAAATACTTGTTCTTTGTTTGGTGTGCAAGATGTTCAATAATTGAACTGCTTGATTACAAGTGAGTTTGAATGAAATTCGGTTACCCGAGCTTTAAAAATCTTTGGGTACCCGAATAGGTCTCCTAAAGTTTGATATTTTTTGAATATTTTGGATATATTCAAAAATAGAAAAGCCCGTAAATCATTGATTTTACGGGCTTTTGCTGTTTTTTGTTTTTGTATTTGCGGAGAGGGAGGGATTCGAACCCCCGGTACCTCTCAGTACAACGGTTTTCAAGACCGCCGCGATCGACCACTCTGCCACCTCTCCAATGGCATGCTTTATTTCTAAAGCGGTGCAAAGATACGCCTTTTTCTGAAACTACAAAATAGAGAAATGAAAAATATTCACGAATTTTGATGTTAGAAATACGATTGTACAGCTAGTGGACTTATAATCAATCTGAAATCTAAAATTGTATATCGAAAATATTTTATACAGTTTTTAGGTATTCAGTAATATTCTTTTCAATTCGTGCTGTAATATTGCTTACATCGGCTCTGTCGAACGCTTCACCACTGATATTTTCGAACAATTCGATATAACGTTCGCTGATTCCTGCAACGATATCAGGAGTCATTTCAGGAACTTTCTGACCTTCTTTTCCCTGGAATCCATTTTCCATTAACCACTCACGTACAAATTCTTTTGAAAGCTGTTTCTGAGCTTCTCCTTTCTCGAAACGTTCTTCGTAACCTTCGGCATAGAAATAACGAGAAGAATCTGGTGTGTGAATTTCGTCAATCAGATAAATTTTTCCATCGCGACGACCAAATTCATATTTAGTATCTACTAGGATTAGTCCGCGTTTAGCAGCAATCTCAGTTCCACGAAGGAAAAGTTCCATGGTGTATTTTTCGAGCAATTCATATTCTTCGGCAGAAACCAATCCTTGTTTCAGAATTTCTTCTTTAGAAATATCTTCGTCGTGCAAACCATATTCAGCTTTTGTAGTAGGAGTGATGATAGGCTGTGGAAAACGTTGGTTTTCGCGCATGCCGTCAGGGATTTTTACGCCGCATATTTCGCGTACGCCACTTTTATAAGCTCTCCATGCGCTACCACAAAGATAACCGCGTACAATCATTTCTACAGGATAGCCTTCGCAGCGCAAACCTACGGTTACCATTGGATCCGGAGTGGCAAGTTTCCAGTTAGGAACAATGTCGGCAGTGGCATTGAGGAATTTTGCGGCAATCTGGTTTAGCATTTGTCCTTTGTATGGAATTCCCTTTGGTAATACCACGTCGAAAGCCGAAATTCGGTCGGTGGCAATCATAACGAGTAAATCGTTCTTCACTGTATACACATCACGTACCTTGCCGTGATATACATTTTTTTGTCCATCGAAATGGAAATCGGTGTTTGTTAGAGCGTTCATGTTATTCTTGTTTGTTTATTATCTTTTTTTGATTAGAATTATTATTGTCCTGATGTTTTTCGTACGCTTCCACAATTTTTTGTACCAGTTTGTGGCGCACAATATCTTTTACATCGAATTCAACGCGTGCAATACCCTTTATGTTCTTTAACACGCCCAAAGCATCAATGAGACCGGATTTTTGCTGATAGGGCAAGTCAATTTGAGTGGTATCTCCGGTTATAATCATTTTTGCATTCAGTCCCATACGTGTCATGAACATTTTAATTTGCATAACAGTTGAGTT
>QKGU01000411.1 GCA_003250325.1 Paludibacter sp. | reverse complement strand
TATCTTTCTTCTTTGATAGCATAATATATTTGCAAGATTTATGCATCAAATATACTAAAACTTGCAGATATACACAACACTTTTAAGATTTATTTTACTGATAATCTTATGTTTATGGACTTTTTAAGGGTCGACTAAATAAATATTCCCTTGTAATTGAATAAGTCTTTCTTTTGTTTTATCGTGTTGAAGTGAGACCGGGGTTAGGAGGGAAGTTTGTTGATTTATTTTCAATTTTGCCTTCCCGTTTGGAAGAATGAATAGCTGAAGGTTTTCGCTTACAGAAAAAACTTCTGCATTATAGAAATCATTTTCAAGAAGTTTATATATCAGTTGAATTCCTTCTAGGATATCGTAATTTTTTGTAATGTCTTTCGTGTCGTGACGAAAAACAAAATTCAGACAATATCCTTTTCTTATTTCGACAGGCGAAATAATAACTTTCTTTAAATCGGATGATTTTACTTTTTTTGCGGTGAGAGTGAGTTTGATTAATTGTTTGGCTTCAACAAACGATTGAAGCTTCTGAAAGAATTGTGATATTTGACTGCTTTGCATGGTTTGTTTCTTTTTTGCAAAGATACTGCTTTTATTAAGTAGTTACAAGTTGCAAGTAAAAGGTCGGAATTCAATAATAATGGATAACAAACGTGAGACAACTATTCTTGCTATTGTCTTGTTTCTTCGTTTACTTGGCTTCTTGTAACTTAATGCATTAATACCAAAAATGAGAGCCTCACTTTTAATGTAAGGCTCTCATTTGTAATATGCTATTTTCTTTATAAAATCTGCTGTGCGTGATTCTTAGTGTTTACTTCTTTCGGAAGCATAATACGGGTAATGGTTCCGGTTTCGTCAATAATAAAGGTAGTCCGAAGCATTCCCATATACTTTTTGCCGTAAAGCGATTTCTCGCCCCACGTTCCAAATAATTCTGACAATTTTTTATCTGTATCTGCAATCAGATTAAATGGAAGATTCTGTTTTGAAATAAACTTTTGGTGCGAAGAAGCGCTGTCGATACTTACACCTATTACTTCATAACCGACTTTCTTTAGATCAGCATAGTTATCGCGCAAACTGCAAGCCTGAGCCGTGCAACCAGGTGTGTTATCTTTTGGATAAAAGTACAATACGAGTTTTTTGCCAGCAAAATCGGCTAATTTAATTTCATTTCCATTTTGGTCTGTTCCCAAAACAGCAGGAGCTTTATCGCCAACTTGTAATGCCATAATTAATAGTTTTTATTTGTTTGGTAAATTGAATTTTGTTGTTAAACAATAAAGTTGCAATTAATGTTGAGCATTGATTGATTTTCCTACAATTTGCTCATGAACTTTTCGATATTCACCACAACCCGTTCATGAATGCATTCTCCTATAATATCTCCGGTTTCGTCTTTTGCTGTTATTTTGAAACTATATTTACGACCTTCCTGAGAAATGAGCGTTGCAGTACAGCTTACCTCTTTTCCAACGGCAGTGGCTTTCATGTGTTGCATATTAATCGAAATACCAACGCTTGAACTATCAGCAGGAAGCTCTATAAGTTGCATGGCTGTGTTTTCCATCAATGCAATAAGAGCTGGAGTTGCAAATACCGGAAGCAATCCAGAACCAAATTCAGAAGCCGTTTGGGTTTCGTTTACTTTAATTGTTTGAGTTAATTTTTTTTCTGACATAATTTTATTTTGATGTAACTTTCTTTGGATTTTTCACCTGAGTTTTAATCCAGATCATATATTCGTTTAATTCCTGGCGAACTTCAGGAGCGAGCACTAACAATCCGATAATATTAGGAACAGCCATAGCCAACACCAACATATCAGAGAAATCCACTATAGCACTCAAACTTAATACGGATCCTAAAGCTGTTATTATTAGATAAACAATCTGATAAGCTCTGGTTGCATATATGCGTTTGCCGAGATATTTTTCGCATTTGTCACCTACTAAGAAATCAAAACACTTTACTCCGTAATAAGACCATGAAATAATTGTGGTGTATGCAAAAAGAAAAATAGTTGGAAGCAGCAAATAGGGAAACCAGGATGAAACTGTAGAAAATGCAGCAGATGTTAGTTGCGCTCCGGCCAAATTATCCGGATTTTCATAAAATCCAGTGAAAATAATCACCAATGCAGTCATTGTACAGATTACTACAGTATCGATAAACGGTTCGAGAAGCGACACAAAACCTTCTGTAACCGGACGTTGCGTTTTTACGGTAGAGTGGGCAATAGCTGCCGACCCGATTCCAGCTTCATTTGAAAAAGCTGCTCTACGGAAGCCCATAACCATTACGCCGACAAAACCACCTTTAGCTGCATCAGCACTGAAAGCTCCTTCAAATATCAATCTGAACGCATCAAAAACGTGGCTAAAATTCATTCCGATCACGATTAGGCATGAAGCAAGGTAGAGAATTGCCATAATAGGGAAAAGTTTGTCGTTTACATTAGCAATTCCTTTAATCCCTCCGATAATTACAATTCCAACCAATATCGTAATCAGAATTCCTATATAAAGTTCATAACCGGCTAAAGCAGGAAAGGTTATGATTGCTTGTGCTGCCACCTGATTGGATTGGAACATGTTACCGATACCTAACGCTCCGAAAGATGCGAGAATGGCAAACAAAATAGCCATAAACTTTCCGGTGCGTTTCCAGCCTTTTTTTGCAAAGCCATCACGTAAATAATACATTGGTCCTCCGGAAACGGTATTGTCGGGATTGAGTTTTCTGTATTTTACACCTAAAGTACATTCGGTAAATTTGGTAGTCATACCAAGCAACCCGGCAATAATCATCCAGAAAGTAGCTCCCGGTCCTCCCAACGATATGGCAACGGCTACTCCGGCAATGTTTCCAAGTCCTACTGTCGAAGCACATGCAGTAGCAATAGCTTGAAAATGCGAAATTTCACCTTCGTGCCCATCTTTGTCGAAATGCCCCATAACCAGCTGTACGGCATGTTTCAATCCGCGCAAATTGATGAATTTAAAATAGATAGTAAAAAAAGTAGCTCCAAATATCAACCAAATGATAATCACCGGAACTTTTGTGCCTAAATCAATTCCTAAGGCTTTAAACGGATCCCAAAATAAAACTGCATCCAGGAAGTTTAGTAGCGGCTGAAAGAGATTGTTTAAACTATCTGTAAATGATGAACCAGAGTTTTGAGCCAATAGTAGAGTGGGAGAGAGGAAAAGTAAAAAAAATAGATAGTTTTTTTTCATAAAAATTTAAATTTTAGTCTTCTAATTATAGAATTTCAGTTTTTGCTTTGTGATAGAAATACCTCGATAATAACCAAAACGTGATCCCAGATGGGATAGTTGCATAAGTTATACCAATTAAACCATAATATAATAAAGCGAGTGGGTAAAGTAAAATATTAAATATAAATGTAAATAAGCTAATATATGCATTGTAATGTATTTTCCCTAGCCCAAAAATAGCTGCACTTTGTAATTGGACTAATTGTCTAAAACTCCAACCAATAGATAATATTATAAAAAGAGGAACAGATTGGTCGTACTTTCCTTCAAATATCCAATGTATTGCAGGGTACGAGAGTAAATTAATTAAAATAAAAGTAATCAACACCCCCAAAAACAAAATTTTATTGTATTTTTCAAAAGCACTTAAAAAACTATTTTTGTTTGTTGATAAAGTTGAAAAAAATGGAGAGGATATTTGCTGAACTGTTCCAGGAAATAAACGTAATACTATAGTTAGCGTGAGAGCAAAACTATAATATCCAATTTGAGTCATGTCTTTCACAAAAAAGTTAATTAAAATAATATCAATGTAGGCTGATAACTCAGAAAGTAAATTAGCAAAAATTGATGGTCTGGCGTACCTCCAATGTGTTTTTAAATTTTCATTTAGAACAATGGAAGATTGTCTTTCTTGAAAAGTAAAACGAAAAATTTTAAAACAAACTATCAACATTAATATGAAACTCAAATTATAAGCAATATAATATCCTTTAATTCCAAACCAAAAAGTCAATAAGATTATTGCAATTAAGGATATAATTTTATTAGATATAGTTAATTTTGATATTAATTTTATTTGTTTTGTAGCCTGAAAGTAACTCACATAAACCATAAAAAGTGAATTACTTATTACGGGGAATAAACCAAGTGGAAGCAGCCACTGTATCATTTTATCAGAAGAAAAAATATGAAAGAAATTTAGTCCAAGAATTACCAAATACAAAAGAATAGTACTTGATAACGTGAAGATCATGGCCGAATGAAACAAAGAGTTTCGTTCTTGTTTTGTTCGGTTTTCAGAACAAAGTTTTAACGTTGAAACATTAAACCCCATTCCTGCAATAATAGAGAAAATTGACAAATAAGTTTGAATTATTTTAATACGACCTATATCATCTGGATTTATAATACTAGCTACTAATAGTTGAGATGCAAAAGCAAAAATCTGTATCAATAAGTTGGCAGAAAGCAAATGAATGAAACCTTTTTTTGAAATGTTTATAAAATTATTTTTCAAATATTCAATTTTCTGCTTCATCTAATGAAATGGCTTAATAATAATTTGGATAGTAACATTAAACAAAATCAGCTATTAAAACAATGTTTGAAAAACAATTTGCTTTAAAGTTTCTCTCTAAACCTAACAGTAATTTAATACGATTAGTAATTTTTCTTATTAAGGGTAAGCTAACTCTATCCGCAAAATATATTTCAATATCCTTAAAACCACTATTAAAGACAATTTTGGTCAAAGTAAAAGGCGAAAACCAGTACCTGTGATCTGTATTTATATTTTCTCTATTGTTTTTTATGTCTTTGATAGTTCCTAGATTAAATACGTTGGGAGCTGTAATAATAATTTTATCAACAATATCAGCATATAACTTATTTATGGTTCTCAGAAAATCTACAGGATTATCAATATGTTCAATTATTTCACCTAAAATGATATAATCCCAATGACTACCGTTTTTTAATAGATCATTTTCTTTTGTAATATCCATAAAAAATACATTTTTAACACCTAACTTTTCATTGATAAAATGCACCGCCTCTTCATTGTTGTCAATACCAATACAAACGGCTGTATTTTCAAGTAACAACCCATGTAGCCATCTATTGTTTTTAATCTTAGCTTCAATCAAAGGTAGATGATCTGCACAGCCAACATGAATAACCTTTTTATCTTTTGTAATTTCTAAGAGTTTTTCTATCCTTGTTTTATCTGGAAATTTCTCGGCACCAAAGGATACATTAAGTCCTGCTGAAAATGATTTACTAATTATATGGTCATTTATTTCTTTGTTAAATTTCATTGCAAAACCGATTTGTAAATTTTCCAAATTTTATTTCCAACATTTTCATAACTAAATTTCATTCTGGCTTCTTCCTTAATCTTGTCAACATCATAATTCTGAAAATTATCCAGCATTTTATCCATACTTTCAGTTAATGCTTTTTCATCGCCGGCATTCAATAATATCCCGTTAGATGAATTTACATGCTCAGAAATACCTCCCACATTGGTACTTATAACAGGTTTTCCACAGGCTAAGCTTTCTGAAATAACTACAGGAGAATTTTCGTAATTAGAAAATAATACAAAAAAATCACTTTTGTGTAAACACTCCGAAACTTGTTCTGGGGATTTCTCTCCAAAAAACAATACAATTTTCTCTTTAAAGTCTAGTGAAATATAATAATCATGAACTTCATTAAAATCAATTCCATTCCCAATTATTATAAGCTCAAAATCTTGTCTTTTCTTAGATAGTTCTAAAGTCGCACGTAAAATTCCTTTGATATTTTTTGCCGCTTCATCAAAACAAGAGATATGAATTATTCTTTTTCTTTCGCGTAGTTTCTGAGATTGTGTTATAAAAAAGAAATCATCTACAACGTTATTTACAACATTGTAATTAGAATTATGTAAATGATGAGCTAACATTGCGTTTTTTAGACAGTCTGAGACAGGTAAAATTGCCTCAGCATTTTTTACAACTAATTTTGTAATAAATACACGTACACATCCTTTAAATGAATTTCTATTTAATAAATAACGAGACCAATGTTCTGTTATAACGTAAGGAACTTTTTTAAATTTACCTATTAGCAAAGCCATGAGTCCAGTTCTAGTAAGAATATTTGCATGAATCACATCAGGCAAAAATTTTTTCTTTTTTAAATTTTGAAGGCCTACTAAATATGCTTTTAAATAATAAATGTTTTTAATTAACTTGTAAAAAAACTTATTAGGGTAGCTTGGAAAATACACAAGGACTTCATAAATATTATTTCTTTTTGTTTCAACGACTTCAATTGTTTTTAAATGTTCAACTGGATGAACATATAAAACCACAATTTCGCAATATAATCCAATCGCTTCAGCATGTTTTTTTACAAATAAGCCGAACATTGGATCGTATCTATTTGGATACCATTGTGATATGAATAATACTTTTATTTTATCAGACATATTATCATTACTTGATTAAAAAAGACGGTCTGAACCGCTTTAGTATATAATA
>QKGU01000305.1 GCA_003250325.1 Paludibacter sp. | reverse complement strand
CACCGGTATTATCTGGAAGATATTTATCCCAACATTAAGGAGATCATCAGGCAAATGAATGCGGTCAATGATTTGAAGGAGATGGCACTTGTGGGTAAGTTTTTCGAAGAGTATTTCAACGAAGTTTCAGAACATTTGAGTTACGAAAATGATATTGTTTTTCCGTATATAATTGCTCTCAACGATCGCATTTTAAATTCCAGTCCGGCATTCAATCCACAAAACTATTCAGTTTCAAGCTATCAGGCGCATCATAATGATATTGAGGAAAAATTGAACGATCTTAAGAACTTGCTGATTAAATATTTGCCTTTGAAAAACGATCGTGCTATTCGCCGAAAATTACTGTTCAGTCTTTCCGAACTCGAATATGATTTGAATATTCACTCGCAGATAGAGGATATGATATTAATTCCTCTGGTTAGTAAAATGGAATCATTTTTAAAGAAATCGGAATGAGCAGAAGTCGTCATATAATCATTGTAGAACCATCATTTATTATTGTAGAGGGACTTTCTGCTGTTTTCTCAAACTTTGGTCTGAAATATTCCATTTCTAAAACAGCGACACTTGAGGATCTTTCGTCGTTACTTATTATAAAAAAATGTGATGCTGTTGTGTTGAATCCATTGTTGATGCAAAACAATGTGAAAGTAGTGCAGGCTCTGAAAAGTCGTTTTGAAAGCATTAAGTGGATAGGTTTGGTTTATGCTTATCACGATCCTTCTATTCTTGCGTTATTCGACACAACAATTACCATTTCCGACACGCCGGAAACGATCGATTCGAAAACCGACAAGATTCTTCAAACCGAATATTCCACAGAAAAGGATTTTCCACAGGATATTTTGAGCGAGCGGGAAGTGGATGTACTTAAATTGCTGGCTTCGGGAATGGCGAACAAAGAAATTGCCGATAAATTGAATATTAGCATCAATACTGTTATTACTCACCGAAAGAATATATCGCAAAAAACAGGGATAAAATCAGTTTCGGGACTTACCATTTATGCCGTTGTTCAGAAACTTATTACTCTCGAAAATATCTCAGGATAAGTTATTTTCTCTCATTTTCAATTTGATTTTAATCCAACTCATCATCTTTTATGATGATGACAGCGCACAATTTCATTATTTTTAGTGATTTTCAGATTAAGTACTCTGCTGTACTTTTGCATCATAATTTTTAATAAAAATATTGATGAAAAGAAAATTATCAGGATTAGTAGTTTTATTGTGTTTTTTTAGTTATTCACGTTTGTCGGCGCAGTCCGACACAACGAGCATTTGCAATGGCTTTAAGTTTGAAGCATCCTATATTGGTGATGTTGTAAACAATTTAAGCGGCGGGATAAAAACCGGAACACGTTATCTGGGAATGGCCAACATTCGCGCAGGCTTTGATACTGAAAAGGCAGGTCTGTGGAAAGGAACATTTGTCTATGTCAACGCTGCCAATACACACGGTGCAATGCCTTCGGCCGAATTGTTGGGTGATATGCAGGTGGCTTCCAATATCGAAGCAGGAAACCACACATACATTCAGGAATTATGGATTAAACAAGCTTTTAAGAACTTAGAACTTACAGCCGGATTACAGGATCTGAATGTTGAGTTCGCTGCTTCCGAATACGGTGCTATGTTTCTGAACAGTTCATTTGGTATTCTACCAATTGTTTCAGGCAACATTCCTGCACCAATTTTCCCACTCACTTCTCTTGGTCTTACCGCAAAATGGAACATTTTAAAAAATACCACATTGCTGGCAGCTGTTTACGATGGTAGTCCGAGTGATTTCGATTATAACCCTTATAATTTAAACTGGCGATTCAATAATGGCGATGGAATGCTCGCTATTGCCGAACTTCAACAACAGGTTGAAATCAACAAGCTTCCCGGCGTATACAAGCTTGGTGCTTATACTCATAACCATTTTATAGGAAGACTATTTGATCAAAATTTCCCCGATTCATTGAACCACACGACATTGGGATTATATGCTTACGGCGATCAGGAATTATGGCAATCGGGAAATAAAAATCTGGGAATGTTTTTCCAATTGGGATATTCTCCTTCAAAACAATCGGCTAATCATCATTATGTAGGATTGGGGATGAACCTAACCGGTTTATTTGGAAAAACAAATTCAAATATACTTGGATTGGCTGTTGCTCATTCCGGTTTTGAGGCAGGCATGGGTAGTGAAACCACCATTGAGATGAGCTATCAGGCAAATATAACTCCAAATGTATTTATTCAGCCTGACATTCAGTATATTATCGACCCTTCTGGCGGTTACAGTGATTTGGACAATTGTTTTGTGGCTACGTTGAGGGTTGGATTATCGTTTTAAAAAATAAGAAATTATGAGATTATCAGAATTATCAAATAATCAAACAGGAATAATTATCAAAGTATTAGGTCACGGAGCTTTCCGCAAACGCATTACCGAAATGGGTTTTGTGAAAAACAAATTGGTAAAAGTGATTAAGCATGCTCCGTTGCAGGATCCTGTGGAATACGAAATAATGGGATACAATGTGTCCCTACGCAGAAGTGAAGCCGCATTGATTGAAGTTGTTTCCGAGTCGGAAATCGATTTGCCGGAACTTTCTGTTTCGCAGGGAACGCTGATCGAAGACCGATTGAAAATATCGGCTAAGGAAAAAACGAACAGCATTAATATTGCCTTGGTGGGAAACCCCAATTGCGGAAAAACCACGTTGTTCAATTATGCGTCCGGTTCGCACGAGAAGGTAGGAAACTATAGCGGAGTAACGGTTGATATCAAAGAAGCGACTATTAAGCAGAATGGATATAAGCTGAATGTGACCGACCTTCCCGGAACTTATTCGATTACCGAATACAGTCCAGAGGAACTTTTTGTTCGTACGCACATAATGGAAAAAATGCCGGATGTGGTGGTGAATGTGATTGATGCGTCCAATATCGAACGGAATTTGTTTCTGACAACGCAGTTAATTGACATGAATATCAAAGTGATTATTGCTTTGAACATGTATGACGAATTGGAACAGAAGGGAATTGTTCTCAACTATAAACAACTGGGTCAGATGCTTGGAATTCCAATTGTTCCAACCGTAGCGGTGAGAGGAAAAGGAATTCCCGAACTTCTGAAAAAAATAATTGAAGTGTACGAGGAAAAGGATCCGACGGTACGCCATATTCACATCAACTACGGAACGATGATAGAGGATTCGATCAAGAAAGTTCAATCTCTTATTGTTCCGAATAAGGAAATTACCGATCGTTTTTCGTCCCGTTATATTTCCATTAAATTGCTGGAAAATGATAAAGCTACGGCGAAACTTCTTAAGGATTGTGGAAATTATACTGCGATAACGGATCGTGCAAAAGCCGAAATAGAAAAGCTGGAAAAAGAATATGGCGAAAAATCGGAAACGATTATTACTGATACCAAGTACGGATTTATTTCAGGTGCACTTGCCGAAACATTCACCGAAAATCCAAAGAAAAAAATAAACCGGAGCAATAAGATTGATAATTTGTTGACTCATAAGATTTGGGGATTTCCAATTTTCTTTGCCATTATGTGGTTCATTTTTCAAGCTACTTTTACCATTGGAAGTATCCCAATGGATTGGATCGATGCGGGTGTCGGCTTTATTGGCGAACAGGTTGGTAATTTAATGCCGGATGGAGCTTTACGCGATTTGATTGCGGATGGAATAATTGGTGGAGTAGGAGGCGTTATTATTTTTATGCCGAATATTCTTATTCTTTTCTTCTTTATTTCTTTGTTGGAAGACACCGGCTATATGGCTCGTGTAGTGTTTATCATGGATCGCTTGATGCATAAAATAGGCTTACATGGAAAATCGTTTATTCCTTTGTTGATGGGATTTGGATGTAATGTTCCTGCTGTAATGGCGACACGAACCTTGGAAAACAAGAAAGACAGGATTATGACGATGCTTATTGCTCCTTTTATGTCCTGTAGTGCCCGTCTGCCGGTTTATGTGTTGATTATTTCTGCATTTTTCCAAAGGAATCAGGGTTTGGTACTTTTTGCAGTGTATTTCATTGGAATTGCTCTTGCGGTAATTGTGGCCTTGGTTCTGAAAAATACAGTTTTCAAAAAACAGGATGTGCCTTTTGTAATGGAGTTGCCGCCTTACCGTTTACCAACATTGCGGAATACATCGGTGCACATGTGGTACAAAGGTTCACAATATCTGCGTAAAATGGGAACGATCATTATGGTTGCTTCCATATTGATTTGGGGATTGAGTTATTATCCTCAGCATGTGAATTATTCTACCGATTTCGATACTCAGATTGCTTCGTTAGCTGAAAATACGACTTTAAAGGAAGATGTGAAAGAAAGTAAGATTGCAGAACTTGAATTGGCAAAAGCTTCAGAGCATCAGGAAAATTCATATATCGGACGACTTGGACATTTTATCGAACCGGTTATTCAGCCTTTAGGTTTCGACTGGAAAATTGGCATCAGCATTATTACCGGACTTGCCGCTAAGGAAATTGTTGTAAGTTCTATGGGAATACTTTATCAGGCCGATTTGGAAGCCGATGAAACATCGGGTAGCCTTATCTCGAAACTTCAGCAACAAAAACATACAAGCGGCGAACATAAAGGTGAGCAGGTATTTACCCCGGTAGTGGCATTCGGATTTATGTTGTTTATTCTCATTTATTTCCCTTGTGTGGCTGTAATAGCGGCCATTAAAAAGGAATCGAATTGGAAATGGGCCGTATTTAGTATGTTCTACACCACTGCAATTGCATGGTTTGTCGCTTTCATTACTTATCAGGCTGGTAACTTAATATAATTATAAAACGAAGAAAATATGTTACAAAATATCATTGTCGTAATCATAATGCTCGTTGCGTTGGGTTATACTTTCAGAAGTGTATTGCGTAGTTTAAAATCAAAAAAATCATCAAAATGCGATGGTTGTAGCGGTTGTGAGTTAAAAAACACAATAAATAAACCATATCATCATTCTAATTGCTAAATTTGAAGCATGGAAAAAGATAATGTAACTACGGAAGCAAAATTATATAAACAGGCTTTTGCGCTGAGCCTCTTTACTATTGGCTATAATATCATCGAAGGTCTCGTTTCAATTTTTTTCGGCTATCAGGACGAAACGCTGACTTTGTTCGGATTTGGAGTGGATAGTTTCATTGAAGTGATGTCCGGTATTGGTATTGCAGCAATGATTGTGCGTATCAGGCAGAATCCCGACAGTTCCAAAAGCAAATTCGAAATTAATGCGTTGAAAATAACCGGTTCGGCTTTTTATTTGCTGGCTGTGGGTTTGTTAGTTGGTGTGATTTTTAATATTATCAATCAGCACAAACCTGAAAACACTCTTTGGGGTGTCGTTATTTCGTTGCTGTCTATTACTGTAATGACGTGGCTTTATATGGCAAAAAAGAAAGTAGGACAAAAGCTGAACTCACAACCGATTATTTCGGATGCCAATTGCACTTTGGTTTGTATTTATATGTCGATTGTTCTGCTTCTATCCAGTTTTATCTACGAAATTACGGGTTTTGCCTATGCCGATATTATTGGTACAGCCGGACTGATTTATTTCTCCGTTAGCGAAGGTAAAGAAGCTTTTGAAAAAGCGAAAGGCAAAGAATGTTGTTGCGGTGGCACTTGTCATACCTAAAAAAAAATCTTAACTTTGTTTCATTCTTTAAACATGTCGCTTTAGCCATTGGTGGCATGTTTATCCAATCTCTATTGTTGCTGAAATTGAGTAAGGATTATTTCTTTTCATTGATATATTAATCGTGAAGTAAACGAGAAATAACTTTCGTTTATGGATTCCATGATATATTTTTAGTTTGGTTAAACCAATTATAGTAGAAACAAGGTTATGATTAATTACGAAGCACTTTTCAAAATTTCGTACGGATTGTATATTGTTTGTTCGGGAGACCGTAGCAAAGGCAATGGCTATGTTTCCAATACAGTTTTTCAGGTTACTTCCACACCTCCCTGTTTTGCAGCCAGTTGTAACAAAGATAACCTCACAGCCGAATTTATAAAGGAAACCGGAGCTTTTTCGGTCTCTGTTCTTCATCAGGATGCTTCGTCTGAAATTATTGGAAAATTTGGTTATAAATCGGGAACGGATATCGACAAAATGGATGGCTCGCAGGTTTTGTACGGTGATACGGGCGTTCCTGTTGTGTTGGACGAATGCATTGCTTTCATCGAATGTAAAGTTGTGAATACAATTGATGTTGGTACGCACCTGTTGTTTATTGGAGAAATGATTCGTGCCGAAGTTATTGACGACGCCAAAGATCCACTTACTTACCTGTACTACCGACGCGTGAAGAAAGGATTTTCGCCTAAGAATGCACCAACTTACATAGTCGAGCCTTAAAAAGCCCATTTTCGTATTATATTATTGTTGATTTGGTAAAACATAGCTTTTATCAAGTCAACAATTTGTATTTTAAATTCGAGCCAAAAAGATGATTTCCATTTATTCATCATCCTTTTGAAGTT
>QKGU01000332.1 GCA_003250325.1 Paludibacter sp. | reverse complement strand
CTTCTTAGTTATATTTCGATTAGCAAAATCTTCTATTGGGTTGATTCTATTCTAGTAACACCCTATTTCGGAGAATCATATGGGATTCTATTAATGAATCCATGGACTGCATTCTAAGCTATTAGTAAATGTAACCAGGTAATTATGAGGATTCCACCAGCTCTTTTACAAACCCTACACAAAACACATAGTTGGAAATGATAAACCTTAGTAGCTTTGAAAAATACGCAACCGTTCTTACATTACACTATGCTTTTTCTTTACTTGATTCTTACAGGTCCTCCCGCGCGAAGCGTCGGTCCTAACATTTGCTTAACCTGTAATTCCGGCCCGTAGGGATTGGCGCACTTTTTGCCGAGCGCAGCGACTGCAAAAAGTGTGCCAAAAGGAATTATCAGGTTGAAGCAGTTGTTAGCTTTCTCCTCAATTATTCTTTAACAATTTTCCTAAAAAGGGGCATTGCTTTAGTGAAATAATTCCCTGATTCAGCTTTACCAGTATAACCATTATTTGGAGCCTGTGTGCGTACAATTACAACATCATAATCAGAAAAAACATAGATATCTGTATTCAAATATCCAGATGCATAGAAGCCCTTCACTGTTTTTTTGTCATCTAATATCCACCAAAGAAAACCCATCTCTTTGTATTGAGGAATAGAAGTTGTTGCTTGTGAAACATATTCCTTACTTACTATTTGATGATCACCCCATTGACCATTATGTTTCATTAATAAACCCAAACGAGCAAGATCCCTTGTTGTCGTTTGCATTTCAGCATATAACCACGGACTACCACCATAGTTGTATAACCTTGTATTATTCATACCCAATTGATTAAATAAAGTTTCCTGTGCATATACTTCAGTTGGCTTTCCAGATATAAGACTAATAATTGGTTCTAAAAGTTGAACACCTTCGTTACTATATTCAAATACTGTACCAGGTTGATAATCAGGTGAAATATTCAAGACAAAATCTGTTTTATTATTTGCGAAACCGACACTATCATTTTTATTAAATCGTCTATTAAATCCCGCTGTATGGGTTAGCAAGTCTTTTAGTCGAACTTCATCTCTATAACCCCCATTCCACTCTGGTATAATATCGGCAACTTTGGTCTGATATGATATTTTTCCAGAATCAACCAAGCTTCCAATTAAAAGACTTGCGACCACTTTAGTACTCGACATTGCACCAACTGGTTCTTTATAATTTTCAGAATGCCATTCTGATACTATTTTATCTTTATAAAGAACTAGTTGTGAATCGGCTCCAGTCTTCTTGCATAATTCAATATGTTCTATTAGAGCCTTTTTTGATAACGGTGTTGAATCAACTGATATTGTTGTCCAGTATGAATCACTATTTGAATTAGATATTGGTGGATCAGAAAGTAAAACACAATCGTTTTTTATACTACTACAACCACACAATAAAAATGAAAGGGGCTGTACTAGATAAAATCTAAATACCACACCATTTTCGCAATATTTTAAGCTGCTGTTTTGGTGTTCCGTAATTGAAACGAAACTCACATTCTTTTAGGAATAAATGGAAGTGATTCTTATCAATACCATTATACTTTCGTAAAATACGTTTCGCCTGGTTCCAGAAATTCTCAATACCATTTATATGATTCTTTTCATCAGCGAATTTATCAGAATGATCTATACGGTGATGATGGAACTCG
>QKGU01000016.1 GCA_003250325.1 Paludibacter sp. | reverse complement strand
TGATAAATTTAAAGTTGGTAGAAATGTTTCTTTTTCGAATTTATTAATCAATTAAATCAGTAAAAAGATAAAAAATAAACGAACATGTAACAAATTGTAAGTAGAACGATTTTTAGATGGTTTTTGTTTAAAATAAGTTAATAAGTGCAAGGTTGTCTACTTCAATAATTTTTTGGACTCTAATTTAAACCTTTTTTTGTCTAAAAGACATTAGAGTGTTTTGAATTTGTATTCCTTTCAAACACTCAAAGGTCTTTCAAACACTTTGAGGTTATCTGTAATTATCTATTTCATGAAATAGTGCTTTAATTCATAGAAATGCTTTAAAATTAAGTCATAATCTGCAAAATGAAATTTCTTTGTATCTTTGAACGATTTTTTGGAAAGATTACTTAAAATAGTGATTGTCAATAGAAAATAAAATTCCGTCTCCGAACAGAAAAACAAACATCAATAAAACGATACATGAAACGATTTAAATTACTGAACAACATTTTCGGTTGGGTAGCTTTTGTTATTGCTGCTGTAACGTATTTGCTTACTATTGAGTCAACTGCAAGCTTTTGGGATTGTGGTGAGTTTATTTCTACAGCATTTAAACTGGATGTGGGGCATCCTCCCGGAGCACCATTTTTTATGTTGACAGCTCACTTCTTTTCTTTATTCACTTCCGACCCAAGCCAGGTAGCGGTAATGATAAACTCGATGTCGGCATTGCTTAGCGCGTTGACCATCCTGTTTTTGTTCTGGACAATTACCCATTTGGCGCGAAAAGTTGTAATCAAATCAGAAAATGATTATACAACAGGTAATATCATTGGTATTCTGGGAGCTGGACTGGTGGGTGCTTTGGCATACACTTTTTCCGATACATTCTGGTTTTCGGCCGTTGAAGGTGAAGTATATGCTTATTCTTCCTTCTTTACGGCAATCGTTTTTTGGTTGATTCTGAAATGGGAGAATGTTGCTGATAATGCCAGTTCAGACCGTTGGTTGCTTCTGATTGCTTATCTTATGGGACTTTCGATCGGTGTTCACCTGTTGAATTTGTTGGCTATTCCGGCTTTGGTATTGGTGTATTATTTCAAAAATTACGCACCTTCAGCAAAAGGAGTTGTTTTGGCTATGCTTGCTTCAGTCGTTATTCTGGCAGTCGTTCTTTATGGAATTATTCCGGGTTCGGTGGAAGTGGCAAGCTGGTTTGAACTATTGTTCGTAAATGTGTTAGGATTTGGATTTAACTCGGGACTTTTAGCTTATATCGTTTTGGCAGTCGTTATACTTTCGTGGGCTGTTTATGAATCTTATGTAGATAAGAGTTATGTTCGTATGGCTATATCATTTATTGCAGCAATAACCGTTTCCGGTATTCCTTTCTTCGGACAACATATTTTTATCGGTATTCTTCTTATTGCCGGAATGGTTGCATTTTTCTACATGAGAAGAGGTAAGATAAGTGCCCGCTGGATAAATACTGCAACGTTGATGGTAACTCTTATTATGATTGGATATTCTACCTATGCAGTTATCGTAATTCGTTCTTCTGCAAAACCTCCAATGGATCAGAACTCTCCCGACAACGTTTTTGCATTGAAATATTATCTTAACCGTGAGCAATATGGTGATCGTCCGTTGTTGTACGGACAAACCTATAATTCTCCTGTAAAATTAAATGTTCAGGGCAATATGTGTGTGCCTGAACAAAATATTGGTGCACCGTCATACGCTCCAAAACCTAAAACATCACCAACTGATAAAGACGAATATATCATTACCGGCTATAAAACCGATTATGTGATGGACGAACGTTTTGATATGTTCTTCCCGCGTATGTATAGTACTTCGCCGGATCATATAAAAGCTTACGAAGCATGGGGTGATGTAAAAGGTCAAACCATTAATTACGATTATTGCGGACAGCAGAAAAGTGCTGTAAAACCAACTTTTGGCGAAAATCTGAAGTTCTTCTTCAGTTATCAGGTGAACTTTATGTATTGGCGTTATTTTATGTGGAATTTCAGCGGTCGTCAAAATGATATGCAGAGTAGTGGTGAAATTGATCGTGGTAACTGGATTACCGGAATTCCATTTATTGATAATATGCTTGTGGGCGATCAAACTCATCTTCCGTCGGAATTGGCTGAAAATAAAGGACACAATGTCTATTATATGTTGCCATTGCTATTGGGACTTCTTGGAATTTTGTATCTTATTTACGGAGGCAAAGAAGGTATTCATGTTTTCTGGATGGTAACATTGTTATTTGTTCTTACAGGATTGGCTATTGTGATTTATTTGAACCAGACTCCATATCAGCCGCGTGAACGTGATTACGCATATGCCGGCTCGTTCTATGCATTTACCATTTGGATAGGATTCGGTGTGCTGGGAATAATTAAGGCAATAGATAAATACGTTCCGAAAACGGTGAGCGCTATGCTTGTTACCGTTTGCTGCCTGGGAGTGCCAGCGCTGATGGCACAACAAAATTGGGACGATCACGACCGTAGCGGACGGTATGTAGCGCGCGATTTTGGAGGAAACTATCTCGCTTCCTGTAAACCTAATGCGATTATTTTCTCGAATGGTGATAACGATACTTTCCCACTTTGGTACAATCAGGAAGTAGAAGGATATCGCACCGATGTGAGAGTTTGTAATTTAAGCTATCTGCAAACCGACTGGTATATCAATCAGATGAAACGCGGTGCCTATAAATCTGCTCCACTGCCTATTTCGTGGGATCAGAAAGATTATGTTGCGGGTAAAAATGAAGTTTTATGGGTGGAAAATATTCTACAGAAACCCTTAGATGTAAAAACGGCATTTGACTTTGTCCGTGATACCGATCCGGCAACAAAACGTGACGGTGAATCATTCCTCCCTACCGATAAATTGTATTTGCCGGTGGATGCTCAGGAAGTAATTGCAAACGGAGCATTGCCAGCGGAAAGAGCAGGAGAGATTATTCCTCAGATTGATTTTGACTTGAAACGCAGATTGACAAAGAGCGATTTGATGATTATTGAAATGTTGAAGGAAAATAAATGGAAACGTCCGATGTATTTTGCTGTTACAGTTGGTGATGATTATTATCTGGGACTCAACGATCATTTCGAATTGACTGGTATGGCTTATCAGATTTTGCCTGTTGGTGCAAAAGGAGCCGGCTCAGGTGTTAATACAAATGAAATGTTCGACAACATGATGCATAAGTTCCGTTATGGAAATGTAAGCGATCCGAAAAACTATCTTGATGAGAATGTTCTCAGAATGTGTCGTACACACAGAATGATGTTCTCTCAACTGGTGGGAGCCTTGATTGCCGAAGGAGATTCTGTTCGTGCGAAAGAAGCACTTGATTACTGTAACAAAGTTCTTCCTGGTACTACCGTTCGTCACGATTATATCTCAACTCAGTTGGCTGATTTTTATTACCGATTGGGTGAAGCCAATAAAGGGAATGCCATTATGGATGCTGTAGGAAAAGATTGCGTTGAATATCTTGACTGGTATTTAAGTCTGTCCACAGTAAATAAAAACAGTGTTAGCAATCGTATCGGACATAATCTGGCGGTGATGAATCAAATGTTGAGAATTTGTGACGAGGCAAAACAGAAGACGATTATGGACAAATATATGCCTCGCTACATGGACTATATGAAACGTGTTCAGATGTAAATGAAGATTCAGGTTCCTGACTTACTACGCCCGTTTCTGGGTAAACTAACATGGAGAAAAAAAAACTCATCGTCAAAAGTGATTTATATCACTTTTGACGATGGTCCTATACCGGAGGTAACTCCGGCAGTTCTCGAAATACTGAAGGAAAAGAGTGCGAAAGCTACTTTCTTTTGTGTGGGAGAGAATGTGAAAAAATATCCCGAAATTTATTCGCAGATTATTCATTCTGGAAATGCAACCGGAAATCATTCGTTCAATCACCTGAGAGGCGTCTCTGTGTCAACCGAAGATTATGTCGAAAATGTGAAGCTTGCTTCAGAATATATCGACAGTAAATTATTCCGTCCGCCTCACGGACGGATTTCTTTTCAGCAGAAAAGAGCTTTAGGAAAGGACTACGAAATTGTAATGTGGGATGTGTTGACTTGCGATTACGACCGTAGTCTGTCGCCGGAAATGGTTTTTGACAACATCAAACGGTATTCACGAAACGGTTCTATTGTTGTTTTTCATGATTCGATAAAAGCAAAAGAGAATGTCCTCACCGTTTTGCCACAGGCTATTGATTGGTGGAGGAACGAAGGATATAGGTTTGAGAGCCTTTGAAGTCGGAAAGTTTATAAAGTTCTTAAAGTTTATAAAGATAAGAAGTTCATAATGTTTTGAAGGATTTAATTCATTGAATAGGATAAAACTATGAAATTTGACAGATTTGAGGATATTCTTGCCTGGCAAAAGGCGTTGGAACTGACTGAAGAAATTTATAAACTCTTAGCTGAATCAAAGGATTATAGTTTTAAAGATCAGATTCAAAGGGCAAGTACTTCAATAATGAATAATATTGCCGAAGGATTCGAGCGGAGAAGTAATAATGAGTTTAAGCATTTTCTTTTTATTGCAAAAGGCTCTTGTGGTGAAGTTAGATCGATGATAATTCTCGGGAAAAAGCTTAACAAGTTTTCGGTAGATATTGCAGATAAATTATTTAATCAGTCAGAAGAAATTTCCAAAATGCTGTCTGGCTTAATTAAAACATTATAAGTAGTTACAAGAATTTAGTTACAAGTTACAAGTCAAGTATCAAAGGTCGAATGACAACAGACTACTTCCTTGCCTCTTTGTAACTTGTAACTCGTAGCTCGTAACTTGTATATAACAATAATTATTTTCTCTTACTTAGTTTACCCCACTTTCAAACTTTAAGAACTTTATAAACTTTAAAAACTTTCTAACTTCCCTAACTCAATGAAAGAATCCATACTGCAATATATCTGGCAACAACGGCTTTTTGTGTCTTCGGACATGAAAACTACCGATAATGAGACCGTAGAGGTTATCGATGTTGGGAAGTTGAATACAGATGCAGGTCCGGATTTTTTCAATGCAAAAGTCAAAATAGGAGATACGTTATGGGCAGGGAATGTTGAGATTCACACCCGTTCGTCGGAATGGAAGAAGCACCATCATCATTCCGATAAAGCTTACGAAAGTGTGATTTTGCATGTGGTGGAAGAGGTTGATGCCGATGTATTCCGGAATGATGGCGAAAAGATCCCGCAAATTAAGCTCGCTTATCCAGAACAAATCGAGAACGATTACCTCCAACTGATAAACGAACAAAAGTGGATTCCCTGTGCTGGGAAGATACAATCCATTCCTTCTGTTTTTATTCAAAGCTGGAAAAATGCGTTGTTGGTGGAGCGGCTGGAGCAAAAGATGGAAGCCATTGAATCGTTGCTCAATTTCAATAATCAACATTGGGAAGACGCGTTTTATATTACTCTTGCCCGTAATTTCGGATTTGGTACCAATAGTCTGGCTTTCGAGCAGCTGGCAAAAAGCACTCCACTTTCGGCGTTGGGAAAGCATAAAAATAATCTTTTTCAATTGGAAGCTATTCTTTTCGGACAATCGGGTTTGCTCGAAGTGACGGATTCTGATGAATATACTCTGAGTTTGAAAAAAGAATACGAGTTTCTGGCCGCGAAATTCGATTTGAAACCGATTTCTTCCTCACTTTGGAAATTGCTGCGGTTACGTCCGGATAATTTTCCGCATATTCGCATTGCTCAGTTTGCCGCGCTGATACATTCTTCATCAAAATTGTTTTCCAAAGTGCTGGAAAAGCCGGAAACCGATTTTTTAAATGAAATTTTTGACTGCAAACCATCCGATTATTGGCAAACACATTATACTTTTGCAAATCAAAGCGCGAAGAAAGCAAAAAAGTTAGGGCAGCAATCCAAAAACACGCTTTACATTAATACCGTGATTCCTTTTTTGTTTTGTTATGGTACCGAACGGGGCAATCAGGAGATGAAAGACAAAGCGTTGGCATTATTGGAACAGATTCCCGCTGAGAAAAACTCGATTGTGGCAGGTTGGAAAAGTTTGGGATTGGATGTGCAAACGGCTTATGACTCTCAGGCGTTGTTGCATTTAAAGAAAAACTATTGCGACGAAAAGAAATGTTTACGTTGCCGTATCGGTCACAAAGTGCTGACCTTGTCGTTGGATAAATAAATTAAAATGAAAAAAATACTTCTTCATATTTTTATATTAACAGGATTGGCTCTTGTTATTCATTCGTGTGCAAATCGTGCGCAGGGACCTACCGGTGGCCCAAAAGATGTAACTCCGCCGAAAGTACTTAAATCGTCGCCCGAAAATGGCGCGTTGAATTTCAACAAAAAGCAGATTCTGATCGATTTTGACGAAATGGTATCGGTGGAGAAAGCCAGCGAAAATGTAATTATCTCGCCTCCGCAGGTGAAACCGCCGGATGTAAAGTCGAACGGGAAAAGAGTAATGGTAAATTTCAATCAGGATTTGCTGGATAGCACGACCTATAGTATCAACTTTGGAGATGCGATTGTGGATTTGAACGAGAAAAATCCGTTGAAAAATTATCTGTTTTCGTTCTCTACCGGAAACCAGATTGATACGCTAAAAGTGTCCGGAACGGTGATTAATTCGGAAGATTTAAACCCGTTGGCGGGAATGATCGTGGGAATTTACAGCGAAAACGCTGATTCTGTTTTCTTTCAGAAACCTTTTTTGCGTATTGCGAAAACAGATGACAAGGGACATTTCACGATTGATAATATGCGACAGGGAACCTATAAAGTTTTCGCGTTGGGTGATGTGAATCGTGATTATTTTTACCAACCCGGCGAAGGAGTCGCTATGAATGATTCGCTGGTGACGCCAACGTTCAGGATAGAGGAAATGCGCGACACGGTTTGGAAAGATTCTGCGACGGTTGATAGTGTTCGTACGTTTATGGGAACGAAATTTTTGCCGGACGATATAACGCTTCGTTTCTTCAAGGAAAATAAAAAACGTCAGTATTTTGTAAAGTCGGAACGGAAAGAACCATTCGTTTTTAGCTTGTTCTTCAACGCTCCGCAAACCGAATTGCCTGTTATAAAACCGATTAATTTCGATTGGGATCAGAAATATTTACTGGAGAAAACGCAGCATATGGATACGCTGACCTATTGGCTCACCGATTCGTTGTTATGGAAAACCGACACGCTGGATATGACCTTGTCGTATCTAAAAACAGATTCGGTGTTTAATTTAGTTCCAACAACCGATACGATCAGCGTTGTTCTTCGAAAACTGAAGACAAATGTGCGTGCGGTAAAGAAAGCCGATACGGAAGTGAAGAAAGTTGATCTGAAATATACGACGAATGTTTCTCCGACCTTTGAAATTTTTAATCCGATTGAAATCAAGTTCGAAGCGCCGCTGAAAGATATTGACAGGTCGAAGATTCATTTAAGTCAGAAAGTGGACACTGTGTATAAACCGCTTGCTTTTGAGTGGAAGCAACTCGATTCGATAAAGATCAAATTTGCCATTAATTATAAGTGGGAACCGGAAATGGCGTATCAGTTGAGTGTCGATTCGGCGGCGTTTACGAGCATATACGACAAGACCGGAAATAAATACAGTTCTGATTTTAAAATTCGTTCGCTGGACGAATATTCGAGTGTGAAGATATTGCTGGCCGAATTTAATCCGAATGTTTATTTGCAGATTCTGGATACCAAAGATGCCGTGTTGGCCACGCATCAAGCGGTGGAAAAAGGCACGTTGTTCGAACACCTGAAGCCCGGTGATTATTACGTGCGAATGTTTATCGATGCCAACGGGAACGGACGCTGGGATACGGGCGATCTGGCAAAACGAATACAGCCGGAAGAAGTGTATTATTACCAGAAGAAACTCACGCTTATGGCCAACTGGGAGTTTGAGGAAACATGGGACTACAAGCAAACTCCACTATTGCAGCAAAAACCACAGGAGTTACGGAAAAGTAATCAGAAGAAATAATATTGGAGGGTGGGATCTGTGATTCCACCTTCTTTGTATGATAAGGAGCTGTGATCCGCTAAAAAAACTTTGCTGCCGCACGATAAAATGGCACACGAGCAGCGGAGAGGAATATAACACCAAAGAGTACGAATGAAAATTCGTGCTCTTTTTTTATTTAGATTATTTAAAATCGAAAATAGTTGTTAACTTTGGAGCACGCTTAAATCCCTGCATATAAATACAATATAAACCCAGTAAACCTTGTGCTGCCAATTAAAAAGAGGGAATAATATTAGGGGATGGATATATATGGGTGTTAGGCGTAAGTGTAAAAAAAAAGAAAAAGAGTCATTTGTGTTTATTTATTCGAGCCAAGAACAATCAAAATTGATTAAATATAAACGAAAAATCATAGATTATTGAACGGTGATATTAACAAATTTAAAGCATGAATATGAAAGTAAAAATGATTTTAGTTTTCATTGCAGTAATAAGCATAAGTTGTAAAAGTAGAAATGAAAATATTTATGTTGCTGAAAATTTAAGAGATTATAAAGACAACAAAATAACCTATTATGAACTTGATTCATTAATTAGTAACTCTCCCTATTGGACACTTGACAAATATAAAACAACTAACTCTGCCGAAGCTTTTGCTTTAGAACTTATAAAAGACAATTTTAAAAACCAAGGATTAAAATGTAATGAATTTTATATTTGTGACATAAGCAATATGGGAGATTCTGTTATAAACTTTAATATTAACCATATAGATGGTTTAGTTTACAAGTTCAAAATAAATATGAGTAATGAAATACCGGCAACAGGAAATGTAACTGGACTTGGAGCTATTTATTCAATAAACATAATAAGTCAAAAAATTGAAATTACACCGTGGCAATAAACTTTGAATAGAAAAACAAAATTAAAAGATTTTATAACAAATGAATTGGAAATAAAAATATGAAAAATACACTCCAGTTCGTAATAGTGTAGAATTGTGCCTGTGTTCGGCATAGCTTGCAGCTATGTCGAAGCTAAAAGCCAGTCTTTGACTGGTATAGAAAAATGGTGGTTGCCGCTTAATTTAATCCTATGGCAATCCAGTCTAATCAATCAATAATTTTTCTTCTTCTCCACGTGATAAAATCGTTGATACAGAAAAGCTGTTTATAACTTTTTGACGTACGAAGTACTCAAAAACGTTTTGATGGTAGATTTGGGTTCTGCAATTTTCAATCGCTGATACTTTACTATAAAACAGCGATTTTTAAATCGCTTGACCCGGCTTACAGAAAAACGCTCAAAGGTCTGCGACGCTTTGAGGTTGTTTGTATAAATAAAACGTCCAAAAGTCTTGCAGACGTTTTGGCGTTTTCTGGCATTTCAATAATTATTTTTTTTGCCCTGTCCACACGCGAAGAAAAATCTTTAATCGTCTGAAAGACATTAAAGTGTTTGGGTGTTGAAAAACGCTCAAAGGTTTGAGACGCTTTGATGTTCTTTTTGTTATATTTAGAGTATTTTCATGCAAAAAAGGGAAAATACTCTTTCTTTTTGCTCATAACGAAAGATTATGTGCAATTAAAACTGCAAAAAATTATTAAATAATAAACTTTTTCGTGCCGGAATAGTTTGATTTTCAATGCCGTGCGTTTGTGTCTGTATTTTTTGTCACTTTTTCTACATTTTTTGTTTGAGATAATCACAAATAATCTGTACTTTTGACCCGAAATTGCAATGTCGACATTACAAAATGAGCCAAATAATCGAACATACTGGTACGATAAATCACATTAACGGACATCTTATTCAGGTGCTAATTACGCAGCAATCAGCTTGTAGTAGTTGTCATGCCAATGGAGCATGCAGTGCCGCCGATAAAGATGATAAGATTATTGAGGTTGAGACTTCCGATTCCTCTTTCCATTTAGGGGATCGCGTAACTGTTTATGGCAAAAGTTCCATTGGTCTTCAGGCTGTTTTGCTCGCATTTGTAATTCCTTTCACTATCATTCTTCTTTCGTTGCTCATTCTCCGCTCTTATATCGATAATGAAGCTCTGTCCGGCACTCTGGCGCTTTCTGTGCTGCTGCCGTATTACATAATCCTGTCTTTTTTCAATAAAAAACTGAAATCCAAATTCCAGTTTTCGATCAAAAAAGATACGCTCGAATAACAATCAATAAAAGCATATAAAAAGAAGTCCGTTTTTGAAAATGGAAATTAATGTAAAATTATCACGATGAATTTAATTCTTGTTTCAATACTAACGCTGGTTGTTGTAGGCGCACTGGCGGCTGTGATTTTGTTTTTTGTTTCGAAAAAATTCCATGTGTTCGAAGATCCTCGTATCGACGAAGTGGAAGCGGCACTGCCTGCGGCTAACTGTGGCGGTTGCGGTTTTCCCGGATGTAGAAACTTTGCAAATGCTTGTGTGAAAGCTGATACCCTGGATGGACTGTTGTGTCCGGTGGGTGGAACGCCAACCATGGAAAAAGTGGCCGAAATTCTGGGTAAAACAGTAGTGGCAGCTGCACCTACCGTTGCAGTGGTTCGTTGCTCCGGTACTTGCGACAATCGTCCGCGTAAAAATAAATACGATGGTGTAAATCACTGTTTTATTGCTCATAACCTTTATAGTGGCGAAACCGGCTGTTCGTGGGGCTGTTTGGGACTTGGCGACTGCGAATTGTCCTGCCAGTTCGATGCAATTCATGTGAATCCGGTAACAATGATTCCTGAAGTAGACGAAGACAAATGTACTTCTTGTGGTGCCTGCGTGAAAGCTTGTCCGAAAATGCTGATTGAATTACGTAAGAAAGGTCCGAAATCGCGCCGTATTTATGTAAGTTGCCGTAGTCAGGACAAAGGCCCAATCACCAAAAAGGCTTGTGAAGTAGGATGTATCGGTTGTTCGAAATGTTTTAAAGTTTGTCCTCACGATGCAATAACCATCGAAAACAATCTTGCGTTTATTCACGACGATAAATGTAAACTCTGCCGCAAATGTGTGGAGGTTTGTCCTACAAATTCTATTATAGAGCTTAACTTTCCTCCGCGTAAAGTAAAAACAGAGGAAACAGCGGTTGAAGCCTGATAAAATTATTTAATACTAACAGAAAACTAACTTAATTCCCGGAACGGGGTTTAGGAACAATATATGAGAACTTTCAGGATTGGTGGTATTCATCCTGCAGAAAACAAATTTTCGGCAGGTCAAAAAATTAAAACAGCAAATCTTCCCAAACAGGTTGCTATTCCTTTGGCACACTATATTGGTGCACCTGCCGAGGCAGTGGTGGCAAAAGGCGATATCGTAAAGGTAGGACAGCTAATTGGTAAGGCAAACGGTTTTATCTCGGCGAATGTTCATGCGTCGGTATCGGGTAAGGTCAACAAAATCGATGTTCAACTCGATGCATCAGGTTACAAACGTGCTGCCGTGTTTATCGATGTAGACGGAGATGAGTGGCTGGAAACAATCGACCGCACTCAGACTGTCGTGCGCGAATGCAACCTCACTAAAGAAGAAATTATAAAGAAAGTTGCCGAAGCCGGAATTGTTGGTTTGGGTGGTGCAACCTTCCCAGCGCACGTAAAACTTTCGCCTCCTCCCGGTAAAAAAGCCGAAGTGTTGGTTATCAATGCTGTTGAGTGCGAGCCATATCTTACCTGCGACCATCAGTTGATGCTCGAAAAAGGAGAAGAAATAATGGTGGGTATTTCCATTTTGATGAAAGCGCTGGATGTGAATCGTGCAGTAGTTGGAATCGAAAACAACAAGAAAGACGCTATCGCATTATTCCAAAAATTAGCGAAAGAATTCAAAGGAGTTGAAGTAACTGCATTGAAAGTTCAGTATCCACAGGGTGGTGAAAAACAATTGATTGATGCAGCTATCGGTCGTCAGGTTCCAAGTGGAGCACTGCCAATTGAAGTAGGTGCTGTGGTGCAAAACGTAGGAACTACTTTCGCTGTGTATGAAGCTGTTCAGAAAAATAAACCGTTGTTCGAGCGTGTAATGACCATCACCGGAAAATCGGCAACAAATCCCGGAAATTATTTGGTTCGCCTTGGAACTATGCTTTCCGAAGTTGTGGACCAGGCGGGTGGAGTTCCTGCTGATACAGGAAAAATTGTGGGTGGTGGCCCGATGATGGGACGTTCTCTGATGACATTGGATGTACCTATGGCAAAAGGTAGTGCAGGAGTACTGTTTATCCAGAATATGGAGTCGCTTCGTAAGAAAATGCAAACCTGTATTCGTTGCGGTAAATGTGTAAATGTTTGTCCAATGGGTCTGGAACCTTATTTGCTTATGAACCAGAGCGAAAGAGAAATGTGGGCTGACATGGAAAGTAATAAAGTAATGGATTGCATCGAATGCGGAAGTTGCAGTTACACTTGTCCTTCGAACCGTGCATTACTAGACTATATCCGTTTCGGAAAATCGACTGTAGGTGGAATTATAAGATCGAGACAAGCACGTAAAAGTTGATAATTCATAACTCATAACTCATAACCAGTACTTGTAACTTGTAACTCGTCTACTCGTAACTAATATATAAATATGGATAAATTAATTATTTCGCCAGCACCACATATTCATAGCGGTGACTCAATTTCGAAGAATATGCAGGCTGTAATTATAGCTTTGATGCCGGCGTATCTTGTTGCGTTGTATTATTTCGGACTTGGAGCGTTGATTGTAAGCTTCACAGCAATAGTTTCGTGCGTATTGTTCGAATACCTGATACAAAAATTTATACTAAAAGGAGACACCACGATTAAAGATGGCTCTGCTGCATTGACAGGTTTGTTACTTGCTTTCAACCTGCCTTCCAATATTCCGATTTATATCGTTATCGTTGGTTCGCTGGTGGCTATTGGCATTGCGAAAATGAGCTTTGGCGGTTTGGGAAATAATCCGTTCAATCCGGCATTGGTAGCCCGCGTATTTCTGCTTATTTCGTTCCCGGTAGCTATGACAAGCTGGCCTGTTCCCGAAGCATTGAGCATGCATTACCTTGATGCAGTGACTGCGCCGACAACTTTGCGCAATATGAATTTCGGCGTACAACCTGACACGTTGAACTTATTGATCGGAAATATCGGAGGTTCTATGGGTGAAGTATCCGGCTTTGCGTTGCTGTTGGGTTTTGCTTACTTGTTGTATAAAAAAGTAATCTCGTGGCATATTCCGGTAAGTATTCTAGCTACATCGGCTGTGTTTATCTATATTCTTCATTTGGCTGCACCCGAAAGTTACATTGTCTCTCCAATCGATTATATTCTTTCTGGTGGATTGCTATTGGGAGCAATTTACATGGCAACCGATTATGTTACTTCACCAATGACCAAACCGGGAATGCTGATTTACGGTGTCGGAATTGGATTGCTGACCGTGATTATTCGTATTTCACCGGTTTATCCTGAAGGCGTTTCATTCGCTATTCTGATTATGAATGCGTTCACTCCGCTTATCAATACCTACGTTAAACCAAAACGTTTCGGCGAAAAGGTAAAAGCGAAAAAGTAACTGATAGAAATTTACGAAAGAAAACACGACAAATAACGATAAAGAATAAGTATTATTCAACATGGCAAAATTAAAGTCAAATTTCAAAAACATGGTGTTGGTATTGTCTGCCATTACAATGTTTGCCGCTTTTGCACTGGCTTCGGTTTATACATATACAAAAGAACCTATTGCACAGGCTAAAATCGCGAAACAACAAAATGCGATCAAAAACGTGCTGCCACCATACGATCATATCGATGCAGAACCAATAGTGAAAACCGAAGGTCAGGAATCGACAAAAACCTATCGCGCGTATGACAAGGACAATCAATTCGTTGGTTCGGCAGTAGAAACTGTAACGGTGAGAGGTTATAATGGCCGTGTCAACATTATTGTAGGTTTCGATAAAGAAGGAAAAATAATCGATTATTTTGTGCTGGAACAAAACGAAACTCCGGGACTTGGTGCAAAAATGGGCGAATGGTTCAAAACTCCGAAAGGGAAACAAAACATCAAAGGTTTGAATCCTGCCGTAACTTCCATGACCGTGAAAAACGTTGATGCAATTACAGCAGCTACGATTAGTTCAAAAGCATTTTTAGGCGCCGTTCAGAATGCCTACGATTCTTACTCTGCCAACGTGCCGGAGAAATAACAGATAAAGATATTTTTTAAGTTGGAGTGAAATCCGCATAAAATTAAAAAAGACAACAGTTACAATGAAAAATTCAAAATTGAAAATTATTACCAATGGATTGATTAAGGAAAATCCAACGTTGGTTTTGATTTTAGGAATGTGTCCTACTTTAGCTACCACTTCTTCGGCCGCAAACGGTATGGGAATGGGATTGGCTACACTATTTGTTTTGGTAGGTTCCAATATTGCCATTTCTTTGTTGAAAAATGTAATTCCCGATCAGGTTCGTATTCCGGCTTACGTGGTGGTGATTGCTACTTTCGTAAGTATAATACAAATGCTGATGGAAGCTTATCTTCCGGCTTTGTACGAAAGCTTAGGAATCTTTATTCCGCTTATTGTTGTAAACTGTATCGTGTTGGGACGTGCGGAAGCTTTTGCATCTAAAAATACTGTTTTCGACTCTACGCTCGATGGACTGGGTATGGGATTGGGATTTACGTTTTCCCTGACATTGCTGGGAACCGTTCGCGAATTTATGGGAACCGGAAAGATTTTCGGATTATCTATTTTCCCTGAAAACTATGGAATGTTGGTTTTTGTGTTAGCTCCGGGTGCATTTATCGCATTGGGATACCTTATTGCAATAATGAATAAGCTGAAAAAAGCCTGAGTCGTTTAATTTAGATTTATCAAGTAAAAAATAATTTATTATGAGTTATGTTTTAATTTTCATAAGCGCGGTATTTGTAAACAACATTGTATTGTCGCAATTTCTTGGTATTTGTCCTTTCCTTGGCGTTTCTAAAAAAATTGAAACAGCTTTGGGAATGAGTGGGGCTGTGGCTTTCGTTATGACTATTGCTACGGTTATTACTTATATTATTCAAAAATCGGTATTGGATCCGTTCGAAATCGGTTACCTTCAGACCATCACCTTTATTCTGGTTATCGCGGCATTGGTGCAGTTGGTCGAAATTATTCTGAAAAAAATATCCCCGGCATTATATCAGGCGTTAGGTGTTTTCCTTCCGCTTATCACTACCAACTGTGCGATCTTAGGGGTGGCACTGCTTGTGGTAAAAAAAGATTATGACTTAGTTCAAAGCGTGGTGTTTGCCATTTCTACGGCTGTAGGTTTTGGTTTGGCATTGATTCTTTTCGCTGGTATTCGCGAACAACTAAGCATGGTGAAATTGCCAAAGGGAATGCAAGGAACTCCTGCGGCTCTGCTTACTGCCGGCCTGTTGGCTATGGCGTTCATGGGCTTTGCGGGCATTGTAAAATAATGATAGTTTGATAAATTTTACAACAAAAAGGGTCGATTGAAATTTTCAATCGACCCTTTTAAATTTATTCGAATTATCAAAGACATTCAGCTTTCAAAATCTTTACATTTTCGATTGGTCGATCGAATTTTCCGGTTTTTACTTTAGAAATTTTTTCCACAACATCCAATCCTTCCACCACTTCGCCGAATACCGTATATTCACCATCCAAATGAGGTGTTCCTCCAATGGTCGTATAGTCGGCACGTTGCTTGTCTGTGAATTTGTAAGTTGGATCAAGTCTCAAAGTATCGCGGATGTCTTTCATAACTGAATCACGCAAAACCATCGCTTTATCAGGATCTTTTTCTAACCGAACTTTTGAAGCAAAGGCTTTGTCCGATTTCATTTTTGTTTTGTAAAGTTTATCTACCAAAGTTCTTTCTTTTTTTCGTTCCAGCGCATTCAATTCTGCAGATGAAAATACATGCCCTTGTACAATATAAAACTGGCAACCGGAAGAAGCTTTTTTCGGATTTGTATCGTCGCCCTGACGAGCAGCAGCCAAAGCACCACGTTTGTGATAGTATTGTGGATAAATAAATTCGGCAGGAATGGTATAGCCTACGTCTCCCGATCCTAACGTAGTTCCGGGCAATGCTTTTTTAGAACTGGGATCACCGGCCTGTATCATAAAATCGGCAATTACCCTGTGAAATAAAACGCCATTATATAAACCGCTTTTTACGAGTTTAATAAAATTGTCACGGTGTTTTGTTGTTTCCGGATAAAGTTCAACTACTATTTTTCCATAGTTGGTTTCCAGACTCACTCTTGTTAATGCTGAGATAGAGTCGGTGTCAGTGGCCAAAACGTTTGATAAAAACAACGTGACAAATAAAATGAAAGCAATGCCTTTTTTCATAATTTATTAACAGAAATTTGAAAGATTACAGAATAATCACAAAGGTAAAGAAAAAATGTATCCTTTGAAATGCTTTTTTTAACCCCGATTTTAAGTAACAGAAAATAATTATTGTCATATACAAGTTACGAGTGACAAGTTACATGTTACAAAGGAGATAAGGAAGTTGTCTGTTGTCATTCGACTTTCGACCTTTTGACCTTCGACTCGTAGCTAAATTCTTGTAACTACTTATAACCCTCTAACAAAATTAATTTTATATATTTGTAGCATAAATTGTCTTAAGTTGCAAAGTATGTACGAATCCTTACTCCAGCTTGATCCTATACGGATTAATTTTTCGGCATCGGGGATGCATGTTATCAATCTGATACTTAGTTTTATCATGTTTGGGGTAGCCCTCGGAATAAAGCCCAAGCAATTTACAAATCTTATTAAGGAACCAAAATCCACAATTGTTGGGTTAACTTCACAACTCTTTTTTCTTCCGTTGGTTACCTTTTTATTGGTAGTTGTTCTAAACAAATATATTACACCAACAGTTGCCATGGGAATGATTCTGGTAGCTGCATGTCCGGGAGGAAATATTTCTAATTTTATGTCTTCTTTTTCGAAAGCAAATACCGAACTTTCGATAGGGCTTACCGCTTCAACCACATTAATGGCAACTATTTCTACTCCGTTTAATTTTGCTTTTTGGGGTGGCTTGTACATGAAGTTCATTACAAACCGTACTACAAGTGGAATTCTACAACCTCTGGAAATTGATAACGCACAAATGTTTCAAACTGTATTTATCCTGCTGGGAATTCCTCTTATTCTTGGAATTTTGTTTGCAAAATATTTTCCAAAAATCACCGAAAAACTTAAAAAGCCAATTCAGGTCTTGTCCATAATTTTCTTTTTGCTGATGGTGGTACTGGCTTTTACAAATAACCTTCAGCTGTTTCTGAAATATATTTACTATATTTTCTTTATCGTACTGGTTCATAACTTTCTTGCTTTTGCAACTGGTTTTAGTTTAGGTACTATCTTTAAACTTCCAAATAAAGATCGCAGAACTGTAACGATAGAAACTGGAATCCAAAACTCCGGACTTGGTTTGGTTTTGTTGTTTAATACAAAAATTTTCCCTCACGATATGGCTTTGGGTGGCATGTTGTTTATTACAGCCTGGTGGGGTATCTGGCATATCATTTCAGGTCTGACCATTGCCGGTCTTTGGTCACGTAAGGAACCTAAGTGATTTTGTCTTCTTTTATTGAATAGGTTCTAATTTAGTTTTTTTATGTCCAAAATTTACGACTTCACTCCATCTTATGACATTAGTAAACGCTATGTAAATTTCACGTTCAAAAAATTTTACAGCAAATTTATTGTGATAGGTGAAGAGAATATTCCTCATGCTTCGCCCGTCATTTTTGCTCCAAACCATAACAATGCATTGATGGATGCTTTGGCAATTCTGGCAACTATTCCCCACGAAGATCCTATCGTTTTTCTCGCACGAGCCGATATGTTTAATAATAAAATGGCGGCACGGTTACTTACATTTACCAAGATTATGCCGGCTTTTCGTATGCGCGATGGAGTAGAAAATCTGGGAAGAAATCAGGAGATATTTGACCGTTGTATTGAAGTGCTCGACAACAATAAAGCCCTTGGAATCATGCCGGAAGGAAATCAGGGAGAGCAAAAGAAATTAAGACCGCTTGTAAAAGGGATTTTTAGAATTGCTTTTGCTGCTCAGCAAAAACATGGATCAAATCCTACGGTGAAAATTGTACCGGTTGGACTAGATTATGGTGATTATATCAAATTTGGAAAACATATCATTGTAAACTACGGAAAGCCGATTGAAGTGGCGGATTATATGGAGCAATATTCCGAAAATCCGGTGCAGGCTACCAATGCAATTCGTAATCAGCTGAAAGAGGGTTTGTCCAATCTTATGTTGAATATAGATTCCACCGATTTTTACGACTGTTTCGAGACGGTGATTGAAGTTGTAAATAAACCATTGCTTCAACAAAAAAATATTGCAGAAGACGATTATTCTTTGTTTGTCGTTCGGCAGGAAATTTCAAAAAGATTATCCAAATTAGAAAAAGATAAACCAGAGGTAATTCAACTTTTGGATGCTTTGACCAAAGAATATCGAAATGGTCTATCCAAACTGAAACTAAAAACAAATACGTTAGAAAAGGCGCCTTTTAAAACAGGTGAACTTTTACCTGAGACCTTATTTCTGACTGTTAGCTTGCCAATATTTATTACAGGATTAGTGTTTAATGCTATGCCATTTTTTACTCCAGTATTATTGCGAAAATATGTCTTCAAAGCGCAATATTCAGGATTCTTTAGTTCGCTCCATTACGGACTAGGAATCGTCACATTTCCATTGTTCTATTTACTTCAAATGTTGTTGTTTGCCAACCTTGTTTCTTCGTTGTGGTGGGCATGTTTGCTTTTTATTATTGGTCAGTTCCTGCTGGGCAAATGGGCGTTGTTATTGTATCGAAAAGCGCGAAAGTTCATTGCTAAACTTAGATACAACAAATTAAAAGATTCTTCACTTCTAAAACGTGTTCAGGAAATAAAAATGGAAATTATTCGGATTTTACTTGATACCAGTTTGTAAGCTAAGCATATTTACTCCTTTTTATTGTCTTTGGATATTCCGTTATAATATTCCTTCATGATTTGCCTTACCATTGGCCTGTAAAAATCCCAGAAGAAGCTTACACGTTCCTGATAATTCGGTCTGTAAGAGAAGTGGCTGAATAAATTAATGAATTTAAACTTCGATGAGTTAAGACCAATTGGATTGTCTGAAAAATCTCCTGCAAAATAATGAAATTTGTAATCTGTACTATCATGCTCGATTACAGCAGGAAAAGTTTCAGGAATTCCATAAGCTCTTAATAGTTCACTGCCATTTTCATTAGGACTTAATTTGTAAAAAGAAACTATTTTATTCGTATTTTCGGATGAAATAATATCAAACCAAAATGGATATTTCATTTCTGCCGGTAAATCATATTTGTCCATGTATTTATCAGAAGTATATATAACAGGAACTTCGATTGTTAAATGAGTTTCATTTTCTAATATCTCAATTTTGTCATCGTTGCGTACAAATACAATCCCTGATTTTTTGAAAGGCCAATTGTCGTTATGTTGTAACCGGTAATTTTTCTTCATCCAACGTGGTAGCTCTTTATTTACTGTTGTGTCAAGGGTTTCATAATATCTGCCAACCCAACCCGACCATTTCATTTTGAACTGTTCTTCAAAACCTTCTCTTATGTCTTTTGGGGTAGGGGAGGCTATAACATTAAATTCTGTGAGAATTAATTTTTTTTGTTCCTTCATTTTTTTCAAAAGTTCCAACTCTTTTATTGTCATCCCTCCATAAATCTTTTGTGTATGTTCCATCGAGTTGTCCACATAATTAGAATATTCAGGAACGAGATTTGGATATTGTTCGTGCCATTCACCTTCGTATATGCCGTACAAATCTGTGTAATAAACCATGTCGTAAGCCTTCGACAGAGAATCAAGAGCTATTGAATCAAATTGATTGAAGTCTTTTATTGTATATTTCCCATTATCATCTGGAAAAAATCCGAAATAATCTACGCTGTTCTTATATTGTTCGTTGTTTGAACGGACGTAATTGTCGTAATTCAATATCCAATTGAAGGAAATATGTTCTTGTCCCTTGCTTGTTAATACTGTTTTGTCCAATATTAAAATGTCTATTCTTTTTGAAGGAGTAAAAAACCAACTCAGAAAGAATACAATAGGGCTTAAAATAATAAGTATTAAAAATATTCCGAACAGCTTTTTTAGCATAATTTTAAAGTTTTACGGATTTATATTGTGATGTTTAGAAAAGGGTTTTAATATTTTAATAATTGTGTAATTAAATGTCAATAATTAAATTTTTACAAATTAAAACAAAATAAAAAGTGATTTTGTTCGGGAAGAGATTTTTGAAGTGTTTTTTTTAGTAGATCATATCCGTGTATTAATGAATATGGTTTTTGAGAATGATTAAAATAGAAACAGCCGAAGTGTTTTTTTACTTCGGCTGTTTCTAACTATATAAATATCTTGTTTACAAAAAGTTATTTCTGATTTTACTGGCTATTTCATTCATTTTTTCTACAGGGAGTTTAAGTTTTGGATTTTTAAAGTTCATATCCGATTCCTTGCTGATGGGTATTAAATGAATATGCGCATGAGGTACTTCTAAACCAATTACTGCAACCCCAACTCTGATACATGAAACGCTTTTCTCGATAGCTTTTGCTATTTTTTTTGAGAATACGATCATTTCTGAAAGAAGTTCGTCGTCAAGATTAAAAAGATAATCTTCTTCGAGTTTGGGAATTACCAATGTGTGTCCCTCGGTCATGGGATTTATATCCAGAAAGGCAAAGAAACGATCGTTTTCTGCGATTTTGTAACAAGGTATTTCTCCTGCTATAATTCTGCTGAATATTGTCATTTAGGTCTTCTTTTTTAGTTGACTCTGATTACAAACTGATTTCGACAACTTCGAATTCCATAACGCCCGAAGGAACAGAAACAGTAGCTGTTTGTCCCACTTTTTTCCCTAACAATCCCTTGGCGATAGGTGTGGTAACCGATAGTTTCCCTTCTTTAAAATTTGCTTCGCTTTCCGATACAATCATATACGACATGATTTGACCTGTTTTCGTGTTTTTAATTTTTACACGGGTCAATATCTGTACTTCATTTGTATTTATTTTCGATTCGTCAATCATTCTTGCCGAGGCAATGGTTTCTTTGAGAATTGAAATTCTCATTTCGAGTAGACCTTGCGCTTCTTTTGCTGCATCATATTCAGCATTCTCCGATAAATCTCCCTTGTCACGAGCCTCTGCAATTTGTTTCGAAATTGCCGGACGTTGAACACCTTCCAGCTCGTTTAAATCATCAACCAGTTTTTTATAACCTTCGGCTGTCATATAAGTTACTGCCATAGTTTTATCTCCTTTTTTTCGGTTTATTTTAAAAGTATATAACAAAAAAGAATTCCGACGAATGAAAGTCGGAACTCTTATTAAAGTGTATGAATATTTAAATCAGTTGCAAATATACGAGCTTTTTTTTTAATCAGGTACAAGTGCTTTTGTGTTTAACAGCATTATTTTTGCAAATTTTGCAAAATTAGTGTGTAAACTGTTGAGAATCTTTGTTTATTAGTATTTGCGATTGAAGATCTCTGAATAAATGAAAGCTCTTCGGGCTTCTTCCGGAGAATTCAAAGAAAATTCCAGTGCTGGTCTTTCTTCGATAATTTCTATTTTTTCTTTTTTGTGTTTAACGGGTGAAGAAATGTGCGAAACGCTTTTTTTTGATCTCAATTCCGACGGATCACTTATTGTTTCGTAGCTTACTACTTTTTGAGGCTCAACTTTTTGAATGACGGGAATAGGTTCCGGTTCAAAAACATTAGATGCCGGCTCGGGTTCGGGTTCAACAGGAGTCAATTCACGGAGGACATCTTCCCAGCTGCGTTTGGTCGTTTTAGGAGCAGAGGATGTTTCTGCTTTTTTATTTTTTTTCAATAACCCGCTTAACCCGGCTATTGCCAATATAATGATATAAATGTAATCGCCTAAACTATCCATAATAACATTGTATTTGATTGTTTTCAGCAAAAATACAAATTCTTTTCGGATTCTGTCGGAAAGTAGTAAAAAAAACAATGGGTAACTTCACAGCCACCCATTGCACATTTTAACCTAAACCTTAACTATGAAAAATTTATCTGTTTGTTTACTTTGCAAAAGTGAGAATATTTTTTTAAATGAGCAAATGTTTTTGAAAATAAATTTATATTGGTAATCCAATATGGCAGGAGACTTTACGTAAATTGTTCATTACTAGAATTGTGTTTTCTGATTTAGGGTACTGTTAAAAAAACATAAAAATGCAGATTTGTAGTTTTTGTGTTCTCTAATTGCGACAAGACTAGTAGTTTATATGAATAGTCAAAGGCGAATTTGAAACTAATTAAGACTCTTGGTTCTTGAATTTAGAATAAGAAGCAGTACCTTTGCTTCCAAAATAAATTCTTTGAAACAAACGAAATATGAGTGAGCAAATAGTTAGTTCACCGGACTCTAAATCCGCGTTGAACGACAAAAGACTTTTTATTGAAACTTACGGTTGCCAAATGAACGTGGCCGATAGTGAAGTGGTAGCTTCCATCATGCAAATGGATGGTTTTGCACTGACTGACAAAATTACCGAAGCAGATGCAATTTTTGTAAATACCTGTTCGATTCGCGATAACGCGGAACAGAAAGTGGTTCAGCGGCTAAAGTATTTTCAATCGTTGAAACGAAAGAATAAGAAGCTGGTGGTGGGCGTAATCGGTTGTATGGCCGAACGGGTGAAAGATGAGTTGATCGATAATTATGGGGTGAATATCGTTGTTGGGCCGGATGCTTATCTGGATATTCCTCATTTGATTAACGAAGTCGAAAATGGAGGTAAAGCAATTAATGTTGAACTCTCTACTACCGAAACATACAGGGATGTATTGCCTTCGCGTATCGGGAATCCAATCTCCGGATTTATTTCCATTATGCGTGGCTGTAATAATTTCTGTTCTTATTGCATTGTTCCATATACCCGCGGACGCGAGAGGAGTCGCGATGTGGAAAGTATTCTGGCTGAATTAAAAGATCTGCAATCGAAAAACTTCAAGGAAGTCACTTTGCTGGGTCAAAATGTGAACTCATTCAGTTCGGAAAAGGATGGAAAGGTGATTGAATTTCCTGAACTTTTACAAATTGTAGCCGAAGCAGCACCCGAGATACGTTTCCGTTTTACTACGTCCCATCCTAAAGATATGAGCGATAAAACCTTGGAGGTGATAGCTGCTTATCCAAACTTGTGTCGATTTATTCATTTGCCGGTTCAGTCGGGAAGTAACAAAATATTGAAGCTGATGAACCGTAAATATACCCGTGAATGGTATTTGGAGCGAATTGCTGCCATTCGTCGGATTTTACCGGCTGCTTCAGTTGGTACGGATGTTTTTTGTGGTTTTCATGGAGAAACAGAAGAAGATCATCAGGATACACTTTCATTGATGCGCGAAGTTGGTTTCGATATGGCGTTTATGTTTAAATATTCTGAACGTCCGGGTACTTTTGCAGCTAAAAATTTACCGGATAATATAAGTGAAGAAATTAAGTTACGTCGTTTGGCGGAAATAATTGATTTGCAAAATACGTTGTCGAACGAAAGTAACCAGCGAGATATCGGCAAAACCTTTGATGTGCTCGTAGAAGGATTTTCGAAACGATCTAAAGAACAGCTCTTTGGTCGGACGTCTCAAAATAAAGTGGTTATATTTCCCCGAGAAGGTCGACGTATTGGCGAATTTATAAAAGTGAAGATATTATCTGCATCTTCGGCTACTTTGATAGGAGAAGTTGTTGTAGGATAAAACAGTGTTTTAAACGTGAAAAGAGGCTGTCTCAAAATAAAATGAGCCAGCCTCTTTCGTGTGAAATAGAGAATTCCGTTTTTTTGAATAAATTTCTGTCTATTCAAATCTCAGGAAGTTATCTTTAGTGTTTTTTCGTTTTTAGAGCAAAAAAGAGGATTT
>QKGU01000063.1 GCA_003250325.1 Paludibacter sp. | reverse complement strand
CTTATAAGCCCATCATAGTCAGTACCAATCCAAATAAAATTCGAATGTGGGTCACAATAAACTGTCCTAACAAAATCGATGGGTTTTTCTTTAAACAAAGGGTGGTCGTTCAGGCTTTCAACACGACTAATCTCTCCGTTACTGTCAATGCTTATTTTAAAAACATCATCCCGGCATTCTAACCAAATGTTTCCCTGCTTATCTTCAATAATGGAATGCGGCACCCTCCTACCTAACTCTGGATATCCTTCTTGAGAAACATTCTTTATTTCCCTGCTACCGGAACTTCGTTTAACAATACCAATTTCATCATAATACCTTAACCAGATATTATCCCTGGAATCAATTAATATTGGTCCTATCACATCCCTGTAATTGGCTGGAACATCAAAAGGCAAAGGCTCAAATAATTCTGTTTTGGTATTAAATAAGGAAATTCGGCCATTGTTTGTGAAAATGAAAAAACTATTCTCATCGGCCTTCGTTATACTAAGAACCTCATCTGTTACAATCCCTAAATCATATCCGTACTCGCTGCTATAATAATGAAAAGGATTTTCATTTAAATCAAACCTAAATACCCCGTAATTATAACTGCCTGCCCATAACCCGAAATTTTGAGTTGGCAACAAACAGCTCATCCGCAAAAATTCCGATTTTACATTAAAGAATGACAGTCGCCCGGTTTCTCCCCTATAAAAGGGCTCCGCATCTTTCACAAAAACAATCCCTTCCCTGTCGGTGCCCAACCAAAGCCCCTTGTTTTTATCCTGAGCCAAACACACAAAATGGAAGTTGTTCAACAAGGCCCTCCCTTTCATTAAAGAATAACCTTTATCATCCTTTTTTAAATCCCAAAAGGTCAATCCATAAGTACCGGCAACCAACAGCCTGTTATTGTCTATCCTCAAAAGAGCCGCACAATATCTATTATAATCAGGTAGTGCCCGTGTTAAGGCTTGTGTGTCAACATCTAAAAAGTAAAGTCCCCATGAAGTTGACAACAGGCATGTTTTTCCATCCAGCCAAATACCGTCAGTAAAATATAATTGCCTCCCGGTTTCATGGTCTTTTAGTTCAATTTCTTTTATGAACAAGAAATCACGATTAAAAAGCAACAAGCCTTCCACTTCTGTCGCACAAATCACCTTATCTTGCTCGGGGTGAATAAGTATCTTCCTTATTTTTGGGCCATTTACATTTTTTTGCAATTGGATATTCGAATAAATCGTCCGGTAACTTTCGTTGTCGTGATTATATACAGAAATCCCATTCTCTGTACCCAGCCACAAATTTCCATCGGAATCTTCAGCAATTGAACGTATCCTGTTACTGGCAAAAAGATTCTTACTCTTCAGGTTCTTATAGGTGGTCATTTGATAGCCATCATAACGATTAAGGCCATCGTAAGTCGCAAACCACAAGTAATCCTTTGAATCTTGCAGAATAGCAGTTATCCCATTATGTGCCAATCCTTCGGAAATGGTATAATTTTGAGTATACTCCAATTGATTTGCGCTTGATGCAAAATAGCTTACAAAAAATAAAAAGCAAATAAATAGAAATCTACGGGGAACAATATGACTATTTCCTTTTTGCATTTTCTCTGTTCAGGTTTAGGCTGTTAAGATATAGTATATTTCACTGCTTGATGTTGTTGTTAGTCCCAGTTATGTTGCTATCAATCCCCATGATTGGTGGAAATAAAAGGT
>QKGU01000401.1 GCA_003250325.1 Paludibacter sp. | reverse complement strand
ATCGCATAAATAGAAAATTTCAGTAATTTCGTTAGTGGTTAGCATAGTGATGAATTTTAGTTATTTATTTGTATTTCAACACTATAAATATAGTAATTATCTCTGAACTATGCTAACTTTCTAACCATTTTCTTATATCGAACTTACGTTAATTTATAGAATCCCTCTTATGCTAATAGGATAGATTTCATTTATTTAGTTGTTGTTTTAGAGTAACTTCCGTGCGATTGTCGAACCAATAAACCTGCATTAATAAACCGTGTGATTTGTTTTTCGGCTGTTTTGTCTGGGATATTCAAGTTTTTAGCGATTGCAAGATAAGTCTGGCGGTCAAATTCAGCAGGCAAAGCATCCAATAATTGGCGTTTGTGATTTAATGGCTGTGGTGTTGCGGTGTCTTTGGGCAACAGCTCAAAAATGAATGCTGCATGTAGCACAAGTACTTTTACCATTTCCATAACCGTATTGAAATCAACATCAGAGCAAACCAGAACTGAAGCCACCTCTCCGGTATCTATGATTCTGAGGGCGGTCATAATCATTGCCAAACGAAATGCAATCAAACCCAATCGACGAATGCTTCCTACATAGTCATCTCCGCACAATTCGAGATATTGAAGCTGAGTTTGTTCAAAGTAAGCGTTGAACGCCTTTTGTTGACTGCTTGAAAAAGCAAACCGAAATCTGCCCAGTTGCTGACGAAGAAAAAGATTGAAACCCAGAAACTCCTTTCCGTAAACATCAAATTTGTGTTCAAGGGGTTGCTCGTCATCCCCGGCAAACACATCTTTCCATATTGGACGAAGGTTCATAAAGTAGAACATAAAACGGCTGAATAAGCCGTTTTCGGCGTTCGGAATCAATGAAGATACTTGCTTGGGAGTACCCGATAAAAGGGCTGACAGTTGAGGGCTTGCCAGTTCGACAAATTCTCGGTCTTTTCGACGATTGTACGAAATTGTTTCGTGGTGAAACGCCTTGCGGAAACCATCTGAATAATTTCCGTGTTCGGACTTGAATGTCTGTGCAAGCGTATCTCCCTCGGTTTCAAAAATCAATCCCTTTTCGTTATTCTCCTTGAGCAATTGAAACAATCCTGTTGCGCTGTTATTGGCCGGAATAATCAGCGTTCTGAGTGGTGGTTCTTCGGGCTTTTCTTCATGTGCTTTGTCGCTGCTGGCATTGTACTGTGTGAGTTTCAGTTTGTATTCTTCTTGTTCTGCTTTACATTGCTGGCGCATCATTTGGTGAATGGGTTCTACCAAACGACGGCAAAGGGAAAGCCTTCCTTTGCCTGCTGAAGCCTTGGCTGTAACAAAAAGAAACAAGTTTGGGAATACTTCATGCTGACCATACACTCCATACACATTGGGCATACATGCACTGAAAACAGTCAACGAACCTAATAAAAGTAAGTCGGCATCTTCGGAGGAATCTGCATTTGAAGTAATTGCCTGGAGTAAACCGGGCAAGGTTTCAAATATTTCTTTTGGGAAAGCTGGAAGTGAAGCCCCCTCTGACTCCCCCATAGGGGAGAAATCTACTTTCCCCAGATTCTCCATTTCCCCATTTTGGGGAATTGGAGATTTAGCCTCCCCAACCCCTCCCAAGGAGGGGCTTTTGGGAGGTTGAGGAATAGAAACATTAACACCTGCGGACTTAGCAAGGTGGTAAAGTGTTCTGATTGTGACTCCGTGGCCATGCGAAGCAAGGCAGGCGGAGTATTGTTTGTCGGTTTCGCTTTGCGAATAAGACGGATAAAAACGGCTTAGGCGGTGGTAGTAATTACGACCGCTTTCGCCCAAAGCGTCAGCGAGGGCAAAGCCCAGGTCTCGCCAATCGGCATAATTGGGGGCGATATCGGTTGAGGTGGATTCGATACGGGTTACAATCAATTCCAAATCAGAAGCCCCTCCAACCTCCCCGAAGGGGAGGCTTTGAACTGGTAATGAAATTTGTTTTGCAGGCTCTGCCGGTTGCCAGTCTGTCGGGTTAAATGTTTTCTTGCTCATATTGATTATACAGTTGAAGGTTTGTAAAGTGGATTAATGTAAGCCATTGGGTCGTGTGGTAAAAAGCAGGCGCGGGATATGTCCCGCCCTGATTTGTCAACCTCAACACCGTAGGTTTGTTGAATGTAATTTGCAACCGCAGCAAAATAATTGCTGTGTGTTGTTTGTTTGGTATCAATCGGGATTATCCATTTCAATCCATCGCCGGAAGGACTAACGAAAAGCATTTGCGTGTCAAAGTATTCATCTTGCAAAAGTTGCTTGCGAAGCAGATCAACGCTTTGCAAGTGGTCAAAATCAATGCACAATAAGCCGGAATGGCTTATGAGTGCTTTATCGTTCCTGGTTTGAAACATTCCTGAAAAAGTACAGTAATCGAATGTTGAGGCTTTGTATTGCCGGGCTTGTTTAGGGTCTTTTATATTCCGCAGTTTTTCTGTTCGTTGTTTTGCGTAATCGCCGACAATGTAATTGTAGGCGTCAAGCAAACAAATTGACTTGTGAGGAATGGTATTCCGAACGGGAGCTTTGAAGAATGAAAAATGCCTCACCACAATGTCTGAACTGTGATTTGTTTGATTGTTGTGATTACTCTGATTTTGTATTTCAGTATTCGAAATTCGGTTTTTGTAAAAATCGAATTTCTCACCAATATGAAGGTTCATTTCTTTATTTAGCGTTTGCAGCAACTCATCGCCCGACTGTTTGTAATGTAGTTCGGCAAAGTCGAATACATCACCGGCAGGGATAGTGTTTTCGCTATCCAAATGCCGAGCAAGTTCTTTATCCCAAGCATTACCCAATACATTCTCTTTCTCAATGAAAATATTCAATGTAGGCTTGTCGGCATTGAATGGGTTTTTAGTTGGCAAACAAATCCTCCCCGAAAGGGAGAGGACTGTTTGATTCGGATAATACAAACTCAAAATATGGGCATAAATTCCAATGCCATAATGCGTTTTAGACAATATTGCCAGTTTATTTATCTCTGCCATAATTCTGAATTTTACGCATTGTATAATTGTCAGAAAGGATTTTGATAATATCCTGACGGCGATAATAAAGCTTGTTGCCAATACGTGAGAATGGCAATAGGCCATTGGAACGCAGGGTTTGGAGAGTTCGGGGCGACACGTGTAATGCTTGCATTACATCCTGGTTGTCTAGCCAATCTTCAAGTTTTTCTATAAGTTGACTGTTTTTGTTTGCAGGGCATCCGGCACATGAAATTAATTCGGAGTTTTCCGATTCTTCGATAGAAGTAAAATGATTGCGAAAGGCAACTGCAAAGTTTTCCTGACTATTCAAGAAGTAATCGGTCAGGATTTCGCCAATGGATTTAGGATTGCTCATCTTCTTGCCCTCCTTCCTTTGGAACTGATATAATCAGCTGCTTTTTGTTCCACTTCAGCAACGGAGGCAGAGCGGCTACGGGTTAACCACAAATCCAGTTCGGGACGTCGGAAATAGAGTTTCTTGCCTTGAGGACAATAGCACGGAATTGTATTGCTGCTTGTCAGCTTATACAAATGGCTACTGCTTAAATCGAGGTATAAACAAGCTTCTGCAAAAGTAAAAATCTCCTTTTGGAGAAGGTTCTGTTCCATCAATCGGCGTTCGATTGAGTCGAGTTTCAATAAAATCTGTTCTTGCATAATTTCAATTGCTCGCCTGGCTGTTGGGCTTTCCGTTTGCGGCGAATTTCAAAAGAAAAGCCGCAACCCTCTTGTGAAGATTGCGACTGCAAATGAATAGTCAATATGGTGGTGTAACGGGCTACTGTAACCGGTTATAAATTATCTATGCTTATTGTAAATTATTGATATGTTAGTATTTAATTCTTTGAGTATTTTGTTTATGTTTTCCACCTCCTCTTTATGATATGAGGTTAATTCATCGGAATTTGACAGGCGTTGTCGAATTTTCTCTTCTGAAAAATCAGTCAAATAGCCAATCAAGCGTGCAATTTTTGCTTTATCATCCAACGCTGCACTAATGCCAGCTTTCTCTAAAATCAACATTAATGTATCTGTTGTGACTTTTTGAGTACGCTTTGTATCACTTTTATTGTTTGCATCATCATCCGATTTATCAGCTTGCTTTAAGAGTTGAATTTTCCTTTCTAAATTTCCGCAAATATCGTCCGGGTATTGCTTCGAATAAAGCACATAGCTTAAGACTTCCAAAAGATCGGCTTTCCTTTGATTTGAGAAACCGTTTTGATTTAGAACGTTTATTACATCATTCAGCTTTATAATTTGACCATCCTTTTCGGACAGCTGCCTTTGAATTGCTCGAATTTGAATGTCGAGTAAGCTAATGTAAACCTGACTCGGATTGGGAAGACTTTTTTCGTAGTTTAATTCATCAATATAGGTCTGGAATTGCTCTTCGATTGATTTGTCTTTTACTATAGTTCTAACTCTGTCAAGACGCCAGGAATCGTGTTTTTCATTTGCAATCCATTCCTTTTCCGAAAAGGTTTTTTCTTTTGTTATTTCGGGGTTGGCTCCATAAGCTTCAGGATTAGCTTCCCTGCACTTCTTTAAAGTGTTTAACCTTTCTTCGAAATGGTCAAAATAATTCTTTTGTTCCTGGTCATAGACACATTTGCTTTTAATGCCTTCGTGACAATCTGTTTTGTCCGGACAATCGAGAACCATTACCACATATATACAAGCAAAAATTACGGTAGCTTCATACCAACGATTCACATTGTAATCATAGTCCATTCCGATTAATTGGGCTAAAGGGTGATCAACTTTATCTTTTCCCCTTACAGGCCTCACTTCATCCCATATCTCATCAATAAACAACTCTGGATTTGATTCATTTTTTAATTTATGAGTAATCGTAGCCGTACAATTTAGCAATGTGTGCATAGGGAGCGACGATTCTTTAATTCGTTCAGTGAACTTAGTTTCACTTTTATACAAGGGGCTTGCAAAACCAAGTACTATCTCTTCTGTTTTACTCAAATTAGAAAAATCACTTTTTGACCGATAAATATTCTTAATTTTCATAAAGTTGTTTATGTGTGATAATTTGTATTTCTATTAGATTTTTATTTCGGGAAAACTGTCGATTGCTTCGCGAGCTCCCTTGTCGGTTATGTTTGCGTAATGTTTAATGGTTGTTTGAACGGATTTATGACCAAGCAATTTGCTGACTTTGTAAATATCAACATCGCTTTCGAGCAGGATAACACCGAACGAGTGCCGGGCAATGTGGAAATGGAGCGTTTTTTTGAGTTCTAATTTGGTGGCAATGTTCTTCAGTGCTTTATCACACGCCTGTTGCGTGGGAACGCTGAAAACCTTGTAATCGTCAGCTTTGCGTTCGCCAAGCAAAGCGATTGCCTGGGGATTCATTGGCAAATAGGTTACGCCTGTTTGCTTGCCGTTTTTGGTCTGTGTTTTTTGTTGTGAGAATTTCAGCCGGAAATCTTCGGTGATATTTCCCCAAGTAAGGTTTTTAATGTCGGAATAGCGCATCCCGCAAAAGCAAGAAAACAGGAATACTGTTTTTACTTTCGGGTTGAGGCTGCTTTGTGCTATCCGGGCAATTTCATCGGTTGTAAGGAAACTTACAATCGTTTCCTGCTTCTCGGGGGCTTCTATATCCAACAGGGTATCGGAAGCGACTATACTTTCGGTAATGGCTCTTTTTATAAACGAGCGGAATTTGGAAAAATAGGCGTTAGCCGTATTTCCGTGAAGATTGCTTGCAAGATAATCGGCGAAGCCCTGCACAAACTCCCGTTTCACTTCCTGCATTTGGAGCGATTTGTTGGGCATGTACTCTTTGAGGTGGTCAACAACCTGCATACTGACTTTAGTTGTTGCCAGAGCCTCGCAATAGGCAAGAACTGACTGTTTGCGTTTGTGTGCCGGGGTGATTCCGTTGGGACCGGCTATAAGTTGATTTTCCCGCTGGTTGCGTATTTGCTGGGCAAGTTTCAGGGATTCCTTGTTGGCTTCCCTCTCTTCCTTGGTGGGGCGATCGGATAGTACGGTGTAGATTTTCAGGTATTCATAATGGCGTTTCCCATTCTGAAACCAGTCGAGATAATAACTTCCGTTTCCGTCGGCGAGCTTCTTAACTCGCAGTTTGACTGTTGTTTTCATATCCGTTTCTTTGAAACAAAGATACAAAAAAGAAACGGTTTGAGAAACGGTTTTGTGCAAAAAAGAACAAATATGAGCAAAAAAGAAGAGTATTTCGGGAAGTAGTCAAATTTATAATTATCTAATATATAGATTATTATTAGTTTTTGTTTGCTCTTGTTTTCTGTGAAAATGTGGTATGTGATTTTGAAAGCAAATCACAACATAACTTCAATTTTATGGATCGGATTTGGTGTTGTCTATAATGTCAAAGATACAATTTTTTGAAAGCAAATCACAACAATTAGTGTTTAGTTAATAATGCGAATCAGGAGTAGCGACTCCGAGATTCAATTTGATTTATTATATTGATACAGAGTAAATTAGTCGTCAAATAATTTGATCAATTCGTTGAATATCATTAACTTAGAAGAAAAACAACCACATTTTTCATAAGTATGATCTCCAACGAAAAAGAGCAAAAATTAATAGCCATTTACTTTTATATTTGTGATTTATACGATAAAGAACTTTGTTTTCTCTGCCA
>QKGU01000142.1 GCA_003250325.1 Paludibacter sp. | reverse complement strand
TACAGAGTGAGAAGTGTTGGGTAATACGCACAGTTGCGAACTCTTAATGGTCCGATATAATTCAATAGAGTGTTCAACTTTAATTTCGTCTCTGTCACCCTGAACAATCATCGTTGGTATATTGATAGATTTTATTTTGGTTTCTGGAATGTATGTCTCTGCTAACCACATTTGTTGAGTGTGTTTTACGAAATCAGTTGCTTTAGAAGGATCGGGAGCAAGTTCAGAATAGGAGGCCAACCAATTTTTATTATCTTTTAATTTCAGCATTTCATCTCTCATCCATTTCACTCCTTCGTCATTTATTCCATCTAGTCTGGAGTTAGCTCCAACTGCAATTATCTTTTTTACTTTGTCTGGTCTGTCGCTGGCAAGTAATAAACTAATTACACCGCCATCGCTCCAGCCCATAACATATAAACTGTCAACGTTGAGATAATCGATGAATTTTGATATCTGATCTGCAAGAAACTGATAGCTCAGACTGTCGGTTGAAGTGGATCTTCCATGTCCGGGGCTGTCAATTGCAATCACTTTGAAATGGGAAGCCAGTGTAGGAATGCATTTGTTAAAACCTTTAATAGAACCTAATCCACCGTGAAGCAATAATAATGGCATTCCTTTGCCGTATGTCTCATAATAGATTTTGCTGTTATTAATATTCGCATATTTTCCCACTTCTTTATTGGATCCAATTTTTGCAATATCAATTGAATGTTGAGCGTATGTTTGGTTGGAAATAAACACAAATATGACTGATAAAATGATTAATAGATTCCTCATGATGATTTAAATTTGATTTAACTATTTATTGAAAGATTCAAATATGAATTTTTTTTGTCAGTTTTTGATTTGTTTCTGGTAAATATAATAAAATCTATTGTGATACAATTAAAATCAACCTTTTCGGTATGTTATTGCCATAGACATGGCGATTATCGTTTTCATTAAAACTTTCCTTTCAACTTCAATAAAATTTAGCGAATAAATAATTTATATTTAATTGATTAGCAATTTTTTTTTTTTTTTTTTTTTTTTTGTTAATAAAACGGGCTGTTTTCACTTTATGAATCCTTGCTTTGTATCATAATGCTAATAGAATATCTTTGTTCTAGGATAAATGACTCATAAATGTGAGCCTTGATTGGGGGCAAGTATAGTCATTTTTTTACAGAGCAAAAAGAGGAGTTCTTCCTTTATGGCTCAGAAGAATAAGCTATTCTATTTTGTCTGCAAAGTTGCATTTACGATTTGAATCTATAATAAATTTTAAATTAAAAAAAGATAATAATTAACTTTGTTATATCGCAAATAGTTTTTATTTTTGTTTTTTTTTTATTAAACTTTAAATCTATTTTTATGAATGAAATCACAAAAAAAATCAAGGTATTGTTAATTTTTATTTTTCTATTTGAAATCGCAATATTTTCACAATCAACAGTCCCAATCGAAATTGTAAACAATTCAACTGATTATGCTGATGATGAGATATATGTTTGTTTAATAGGAAGAACAAACTCTTTAGGTAATGTTTGGCTCGATTTCTCTTCAAATACGGCAAACGATCCACATTTACAAGTGCAAAGCTCCTCTACAAATACAATCCATAAAGTGGCGAATGATTGGGGGTATACTCCAATGAGTTTTAGATTGAGCGATATAAAAAACAAAACGTTTTATATTCCATACATTAGTAGTTGCCGTATGTACATTTCATTTAAATCACCTTTGTATATGCATATTCATGATGGAGGCGGAGTTGCGGAACCTAGTATGGCTGCCGGAGCTTCTGACCCAAGCGCAGGTATTCGTCGTGAAGTTATTGAACTTTCATGGGCATCAAATGGATTATGGATGAATACAACAAGGGTGGATTGTTATCAATACCCAATGGGAGTTGAATTATGGGGAGCTCAAGGGGCAAATAATGCATATTTGAAAGCTGGTGAATTACTTTCTCATTCTAATATAATTCAAATGTGGCAAACAAATTTTCCGAGTGGTGAGTTTTCTCCTTGTCTGAAAACAAATTATGTTACATACGACCAAGCAGGTGGAATTATTGAACAAATATCAAAATTACCGGAATTTCTTAGTGGTGGCATCTATCAGAATTATTTCCAACCTTACATCGATCAAATATGGAGTCATTTTGTAAATAATGATTTTATTGCAAATTGTGGAAATGCGGGAACTTATACCGGCAGAATAAATAATAGCGGAGAATTAGTTGTTTCAAAAAATGATGGGACAATCGCTAAGATTTATGGTAAACCTACAACACAGGATGTAGTGGAAGCAAAAGGTCGAATTGCAGAAGGGAATGACGCAGATAGAGCTTTTCAGGCTCAGTTTTGCGGTGCTTTGTGCCGGGGGATGATTGATGTAAATGCAACTAACGCCAAAGTTCAAAATTGGGGTGATATAAATTCATTTTTCACCAAGAACACCTATAATAAATACGTTTGGTTTTTCCACCAGTCAGCAATTAGTTATGATAGGAAATGTTATGCATTTGCATATGATGACACATGGGATCAGTCATCAACTATTGTTACTTCAATTCCGAGCAAAGCAAAAATTACAGTTGGTGGATTTTATGAACGTAGTACTGTAGGTAAACTAGCGTCTATTACTGTTACTCCTTCAACTAAAACTATCAGCAAAGGAGTTACCCAAGCATTTGTTGCTACTGGTAAAGATGCAAATAACAATACAGTTTCAATTTCTCCAACATGGACAACTACAGGTGGAACAATTAATAATTATGGACAATTTTCATCAGAAGCTACAGGCACTTTTACTATTACAGCCACTGTTGATAATATAAAAGGAACTGCTTCAGTAACTGTAAATAACAATGAAAGTAATGAAAGCAGTTGTATTAGAACAACCCAAAGTGGCGATTTCACAGTAGCTGTTTCAGCAGATAAGTCGAATCCAACCTTTACATTTATTCCGGGAGTAAATGGTAAAGGTTCACCTCTTTGTTTGTTCTTCTACACTACCGATAATGTGCCGAATTGGGAACAGATTGGTGCTAATGCAGTTACGCCAAATGTTCCATTTAGAATTACGGCAGGAGAAAATCAGACAGTTCATTATTATTATGTTTATTCACTAAGTGGAGGTGGAGAACAAAACAGTATGGCAAGTAATGATACTTATAAGGTTGGAAGTTGCATGGTTTCAGAAACTCCGAATTTGTTAGCAACAAACAGTATTTCAGCTTTTCCAAATCCATTTCGCAATAATTTAACGATTAACTTTGAAAGTGGTTTATACAATCAGTTGTCAATTGTCAACATATCAGGGATAACTGTTTTAAAGTCAAATATCTCTGGTTCACAAAACAATATTCAACTAAATACAGATAAGTTTAATTCAGGAATTTATTTTATAAAACTTGCTGGAAATGAAGTATCTGATGTATTGCAGGTAATTAAACATTGATAACTTGTCTTGTTCAAAATAAGTCTACAATTTAAATATTAATTTTGGTTATAGAAAAAAGCCATATTTGGTGTCATTATTTGTAAAGATAATATATTTTTGAAAAAGAGGCTGTCTCAAAACTAGTCAAATTCAAAAAGTTAGTTTTAAATTTTAAATTATAACTTCTCTTTAAAAACAACTCCCAAAACTGCTATTATTTACATGTCAAATAGCTAAGTTTTGGGAGTATTTATTATAAATAGTTTCAAATTGAAAGTTTTGCCAATTTTAAAAATGGTTTTGAGACATCCTCTTTTCAAAATATATTCTTTAGTTATCAATATGTTAGTGTTTATTCTTTTATCACTTTCGTATAATAACAGTTATTTGCTCTATCAACTACTCTGAAGAAATATACCCCGTTTTTTTGTGAAGAGATATCGACATGTGTGATAGAAGATTTTGTTTCTGAAAAGATAATTTTGCCCAACACATCAATTATTTCCAGTTTTAGCAATTTTATATTGTCGGCAATTACAATTCTGTAATATCCATCCCCTGGATTTGGATATACTTTGATAGCATTGTCAATTGCGTATATTTCCGGCACTCCGGCACCAAATGATTTTGTGAACGAAATAACATTGGTCAAACTCCAGACTCCATTTGCATCAACACCTCTAATAAACAAATTGTGATTACCAGTGCCAGTGTCAGCAACATCTGCGTTAAAAACAAAGCCCGTTACATCAGCACCAGGGATAAAGCTAGTTATGGGACTCGCTTTTGCAAAGCCGGGATCGGTGTCGATATAGTATTCCATGCCAACGATATTTTGAAGAGAACTTACACTTTCTTTCACAAAAGGAATTGAGTTGACGATACTCCATTTCCCCTGAGAATCTTTACCTCGTATAAAAAATGTATGAATGCCATTGCTAACTGAACTCACATCGGTAAGGAATTGCATTCCCGGATTTTTAGCATATACACTTACCGGAATAAGCGAACCACTTCCAAATCCGGGATCGTTATCCACAAAGTATTCTGCCAGAACAATATTATTCAAATTGATATTTCCTTTTACAATTGGAATAGACTCGGTGGTGCTCCATTTTCCAAAGGAATCAATACCACGGATGTAAAGCGTATGAACGCCATCAGCAACTGTATCCAGATTAGCCGGAAATATCATTTTATTCAAATTAGCAGAACCGGCAATCGAAACGTTCTGTGCTTTTCCAAAACCGGGATCACTGTCTACAAAGTACTCAACAAGGGCAATATCTGGTAATGTCAGATTTCCGATTATAAATGGAATTGAATTTTTCAGGCTCCATTTGCCATCTCTGTCTTTTGCCCTAATGTAAAAAGTATGAATGCCATTGGGTACAAAATTCACATTAGCAGTAAAAATCAAAACTGAAAGATTAATAGATGGATTAATGGGAATATCGATTGCCAGATTAAACCCCGGGTCATCATCAACAAAATATTCCGCTTTTGTTATATCAGAGAGAATGGTGTTGGTTTTAATAAAAGGAATTGCATTGGTAATGCTCCATTTACCATTCGAATTTTTAGCACGGATAAAAATAGTGTTTATCCCGCGTTCAGCATTCGTAATGTCGAAATTTCCGGGATATGTCAGATTCCCGGACGAAACAGGAAATCCGATAAGTTGTATGGCATTTCCAAATCCCGGATCGGAATTAATAAAATATTCTATGCGCGTAATGTTTTGCGCAGTTGCATTTGTAAGCGCAATAAAATTAACAACCATCACTCCTAAAGCGCATAGAATTTTCATTCCAGCTCTCATGGTATTAATTATTTGATTTGATACTCACTGTTACCTGAAGGTTATTGCCATTACTCGATGCCGGAACATTTAAGAAATAAATTGAAGGAATAGCCGGCAATCCGGATAATTTGTAAGGATTACTACCTCCAAATATTCCACAATCTATACCTTCGACTCCAGCACCTTTTGCCGGCGAATTTTCAGATAAAACCCATTGACCATCTGTAGAAGTTCCTGCTCCTCCAACAAACACAGTCGACATCGAAACTGCTCGTAGATTACCATTCCCGACTGGTACATTTGATAATGTATCCAGATTGTTGTAAAAACTACAGTTGGTGAATTGAAATGCACCCGAGTAATTGTACAGAATATTATTTTTTAATACTGAATTTGAAATTTTGAGAGCATTTCCAGTTATGTCATGGAAAATATTGTTGTCTAGTGTAGCTGAAACGTTTCCGCCATAATCTAAACCTTTGATATAATTGTTAGAAATCAACAAATTAGTTACTACATAACTGTTGTAATTATCATTCAAAGTAACTGAATAATTGCCATTAATTAAAATATTGTTTAATGCACTGTTTCCATTGTGATTTATATTTATTGCCTGACCATTAAAATTACATCTCAGAATAGCTATTTGGTTGACTCTGATATAAATAGTAGTTGTAATTTCAAGACCTGCAATTACGCTTCCTGAACTGCCACCATTAAAAGAAATCCCATGTACCTTTGCACTTAAATTGTGAAACTGATTGTTTGGATTTTGAAGAAGAAAATACCCGGGACCAAGAATAATTAGTTTTTTTGTCATGGTTAAAGCCCCATAGCTAACGACCGAAGGTTCGATGTGGAGAGTGTCGCCTGCCAAAACATTGGCATCGTTGTGTGCATTCTGAATAGTTGTGAAATCACCAGGATTACCGGTGTTGTTTACCCTCCATATTTTAGCGAAAGAGGATACAGATGTAAATAGCGCGAAGACTAATACGAACGTGGTAATGTGTATTTTCATATTCGTAATTTTTTAATAACGGTCTATTTCTAAAATCAGTAATAATCAAATCTTTGGTGTTTGTTAAAAATTCCAAAGTGAAAACTGAGACGCAATTTTGCGTAAGATACCATCCCCGAATTATCAGGCCTAATTAAAAAATATTGACTACAAAAAAAGTTCGAATATATAAATGGTGAAATGAAGAATTGAATAATGTAAACTGAAAGTATTTTTATTTCAATTTTTACATTATTGGGAAATAAATTTTAATTAAAACATATCGCAATAATGATAGGTTTCATGTTTTAAGATATATTGATTTAATTATTTCTAAAATAAATAAACGCAACTAAATATTCTGATTACAGGAAGGTGAAAAAGGTCGGAGAGTAAATGAGATATCTAATGTTAGTTTTTATATATGTCTATGGGATATAAATTGTGTGGGAGTGAAGTACCCTGAATAAATTCTTGATTATTCTGAATTTTTATAAACTAAATTTAAACATAGAAAATAAATGAATAAGCCTGTTTTGATTTTTTTTTATTGTTCAAACTTACCAATCCAGTATTTATATGCGACCAGCAAAGTATTGGCATATTCGTCTATGGCAGCAAAACAACTTAAATCACGGGGTACAATGTCTCCTATTTGTTGTAATTCGGATATTTTGTTTTGAACGTCAGCAAGTTGCCTGTAAATAGGTAAAAGTGTTTTTAAGGAAGTTAGATATTGTTCAATGGCGTTGGTTTGCAATGGTGACATTTTCTCACAAAACTTTACTTTTAAGCCGTATATTTGTTTTTCGGCAGCATTCGATCTGGCAATTTCAGCATCGGTACATATTCCTGAACAAAGTTGATTTTCCAATGGACTAAGTTTCTCATTCAATTTATAGGTTTCAATGATATCTTGTTCGGCTACATTTTTAAATAATTGAGATACTTTTTCCATTTCGTGTGTAATTTGTTCACTAATAGTTTTTTGTTCTTTGAATAATTCAAATAATCTGGCACTTTTTTCTTGCTTTTTAGTCGTTCCCTGATGGTTTCGATTTTCTTTTAGTTTTTGATGAGTAGCATAATTTTGAGCCCACTTTTCTTGTTCTTCTTCACTCATATCACCAAGTTTATCCAAATCTTGCATCGAAACTCCATATTGCTCGCTAATTACTTTTTCTGCAGCTTCTCTGCCTTGTTCTTCGTTGCCGTCTGATTTTTGAAGTTCCTGTACATCGTTTTCGCTCAATCCCGATTGACCAATGGCATTTGATACTATTTTATTTTTGTTTTTTTTCATATCAGCCTGAGCATCGGCGTGAATGCGGTCAATAAACTCTTTCAAATCAGATTTTACCTTGTAAATTTTATCTGTAAAACGATTTACCACTGATGTGTCGGCAGCACAAGCTACAGTGGGTATTGTCGGCAGTCGGCTTAAAAATGCTTCAGGGGTAGATTGTGCCTGTGTTGATAGATAGCAAACGAATACGATTACTGTTAAAATGTACGATTGTTTCTTTTTCATTTTACTTGTTTTTTGGAGATTATAAAATTTAATTAAGTGTGAATGAATAAAATAGCGTGATAACGAATGAGGTTAAATGTTCTCTCGTTTAGTTTCCATAAGGGGTTTATCGTCGTATAAATGTAATAATTCATCCAAGTATGATAGTAAAAACCCAAAACTCAACCCGTATTTTGTTTGGTATGTGTAGGGCGTGTACATCATTTTTCTCAGTTCGTCTGATAATTGATCAGCTTTGGTAAATGTGTCGATGTTATCATTTATAAAATATAGATAACTAATTAAATACTCTCTGCGAATTGCAGCCATTACTTTGCATTTCTCGGTTTTTCCAAGCTGTATTTTTTGTACAATCTGATTTGTACTTTTGCCTTGTTTTTCTGTGTCTTTTTTTTGTTGTTCGAGTGCTTCGTTTATTTCAATATACTTAAGTTCAGCTGAACTCTTTTTATCAGCATATTCAGAAATAATGCCTTGCAATACCAACTGCGTATTGTTCTCAATAACTCCAATTTCCTCCATTATTTTTTTAATTTTTTCTGAATTTGCTGTTTCAAGCATATCCGTTCGGGGTTTGGCGGCAGTTTCAGCTTCGGCAATTACTTGTTCCTCATTGACTTTGAGTGTTTCTACTTTGTTCTTAATATCCAGCAGTTTATCGTTCCATTTCATTATTATCTCATCACTTTCATTACAAATATTATCGGGTAAAGGAGGTATCTCCGACAGATATTTCAGCACCGGAAGCTGTGGAAGCGCAACCACGTTTGAGATTAGTAGAAGTAGACACAGGGTATAAAATCTTAGATATTTCATTTTTTCGGATTTTTGAGTGTGTAAAATTTACTTTAAAAATTTCAGACATTCAAAAGCACCTGCTTTATCTGTAGCTTTCAACAGGTATGCGCCTTTTTCGAGTGACCGAACATTCAAAATAGCATGATCCGACGCATTAGTTGGTTCGGAATGAAGTATGTCGCCATTAATTCCTAAAATCTCGATTTTTTCAAAACGTTTCACTCCTTCAACGGTAATCTGACCTGATATAGGATTTGAATAAATCTTCATCTCAGGTTTTTTGACAGATGGCACATCGGTAGTCAAATTTGGTCCCCAGAAATTACCGGAAAGCACATGCAAATAAATCAAACGTAAGTAATGATAATAGTAAAAACTTTCATTCAACTCACCTAATCTGGCGCTGAATGAATCGGTTATGGGCTGGCTGTTGCACATAGCCCCGACGGCGAAGGCTCCAACAAATGCGCTGTTATTATATTGCCCTATGGGACTTCCATTGAGTGTATAGCCATCTTTAATATTCGAAGCGCCTTTTCCGTTTGCCCAGTTTGTGATCTTGGTACACCATTGTTGTGCTTTTGTGTTTCCGTTCCACAGGTAATCAAGCGCAATTCGCCATGGCACGCGACAGGCATCATATTGGAAATTTTGGCTCTGTCCTCCCGTTGCGGCTCCGCCTGAAACGCTTTGCCAGTCAGGCACCAAGCCCGTTGTCGCGTTAGCAGCATTGTTTAAAATGGTATATGTATCATCTGCAAGAGCTGTCCAGATATTATCATTGGTCACTTGTGCAAATACCCGAAAGAATGCCGGTGTATAATATGAAATATTGGTTTCGTTGCATCCTCCATATCCATAACCGGCTTTGAGCACCATAATCCCTGAACAGCTTGTAATTACGCTGTTTTTAAGTATTCCGATGATTGTTTTAGCATCTTCCAGATAGTTTTCTTTCCATTGAATATGCGCAATGATAAGAGAGAAAGCCACATCGATATCGGCAGCAGTAATACTTGCTGCATCGACTATTCCTCCGCAGTTTACCTTCCAAGCCATCATATTATTCGCCGAAGAACTGCGTTTTAATTTATAAAAATTCCACAATTTGTCATAATTCGCTTTGTCGCCCTGATAGGCAGCAATCAGCATGACATAACCCATAGATTCGCTCTTTGTTATGTCTTTTGTTTCTGCTATAGGTCTGACATTATTATTACATGTTTCTAAAAATGAAGTTTTTAGCTTCGTGTACTCATTTTGGGCATGAGTGGAGCTGATTGCTGTCGGTTTATAGCCATAAGGGTAAGTGATATTTTGTGGAAATGGCTTTGTTTGTCCTGAGAGATTGAGGCTAATGATTGCAAAAACGCAAACAATAGTTGATTGGATACATTTTTTCATTGGTGATTTTATTTATGTATAAACAGTACTAAAATTAATTTCAAACCGACACATCATTCTTTACGAATATTCTGGCAAACCTACTTCAGTCAGAGAATTTAAAAGAATACGCCAAGTTTTAATAATAAACAAATTACGTTGTTTTCCTTTGCGGAGTATTTGCGTATTCTGCGTGAAATACTGCTTTAGAGACTACCTCGTCATATCAGATTTGTTAATTAAATGTAATAAGTTTGTGTATTGGATGCTGGGAAACAACGTTCGACACAGGTCAATTGCAGTCACAGTAAAAATTGTATCATGCTGACTTGCAGTTCGATAAT
>QKGU01000200.1 GCA_003250325.1 Paludibacter sp. | reverse complement strand
GATCATTTTCTTCCGTTGCTTTATGCGCTTGCTTTGCAGGGCGAAAACGATGAAATATCTTTTTTTAACGACAAGGCGGTGATGGGGTCGCTTACAATGACTTCTGTGAAAATTGGTTGACAGATTTGCTTTTGAAATCAAGTGAATAAATAGCTTATTGTCAATAAACTAAGAATTTTGAGGTTGAGTGAAAATTATTTCATTCAACCTTTTGTGTATTAAAAATAAAATTGTATTTTTGCAGTCCGTTTCGGATAAGGTTATAAAGAAGCAATGCCAGTGGCAACTCACCTTCCCGATGTAATCAGAAAAGTCATTAAAATAATGTACGCAATCGTAGAAATTTTGGGACAACAGTTCAAGGTGGAAGCCGGAAAAAAACTGTATATCCATCGCATGGAAGAGGCCGAAAGAGGTTCTCAGGTTGAATTTGACAAAGTGTTGTTGCTTGACAACGAAGGTGCAATCACTGTTGGAGCTCCAACCGTTGAAGGTTCAAAAGTAGTTTGTGAAGTGGTATCACACGTTCGTGGCGAAAAAGTGATCGTTTTCCACAAAAAACGTCGCAAAGGTTATCGCAAACGCAACGGTCACCGTCAGGACTTCACCGAATTATTAATTAAAGAAATTGTAGCTTAACCGATTAAATTAGAAGAAAATGGCACATAAGAAAGGGGTAGGTAGCTCGAAGAACGGTCGTGAATCGGAAAGTAAACGACTTGGTGTAAAAATATACGGAGGTCAGTTTGCAAAAGCTGGTAATATTATAGTACGTCAACGCGGTACTGTTCACCACGTAGGTGAAAACATCGGTATCGGAAAAGATCATACCTTGTTCGCACTGGTTGACGGAATCGTTGAATTCAGAAAAAGAAAAGACAACAAGTCATTTGTTTCTGTAAAGCCAATCGAAGCTAATTAAATTTTAGCCGATTCAATCACATAAATCTCCTGTTGTTTTACCGTAGTGTAAAATTGCGGGAGATTTTTTTTATTTCAGACATTAGAACCAAGATTCAAGAACCAAGGCCAAGACTTTGATTTCAATCGTCAATCGTAAATGAATTAATTGTAAATAGAATTATGCTGACACTCAAATATATCACCGAAAATACAGAAGATGTTATTGCCCGTCTGGCAAAAAAACATTTCGATGGAACCACCATCATTGCCCAAGTTATCGAGCTCGATAACAATCGTAAAGCAACGCAAACCCAGTTGGATAGCACTTCGGCAGAGATGAACAGTCTTTCGAAAGAAATCGGGATGCTTTTCAAACAAGGCAAACAAGCCGAAGCGGCGGCTGCCAAGGAAAAAACGACTGAATTAAAAGATGCTATAAAAGTTCTTGGCGACAAACTTTCGGAGATTGAGCTGCAGCTAGCTGATATTTTGGTTCAGATTCCTAATTTGCCACACGAAAGTGTACCGGCAGGCAAACATGCTGAAGATAATCTGGTAGAACGTCAGGGTGGTGAAATGCCTAATTTGCCGGAAGGTGCTGTTCCGCACTGGGATTTGGCAAAAAAATACGATCTGATTGATTTTGAATTAGGCGTAAAAATTTCCGGAGCCGGTTTTCCGGTTTACAAAGGAAAAGGTGCTCGTTTGCAACGTGCTTTGATTAACTTCTTTCTCGATAATGCTCGCGAAGCAGGTTATCTGGAAGTACAACCTCCTTACGTGGTGAATGCAGCTTCGGGTTACGGAACCGGACAATTGCCTGATAAAGAAGGACAAATGTATCACTGTACTGTTGACGATTTATATTTGATTCCAACAGCAGAAGTTCCTGTAACCAATATTTATCGTGATGTAATTTTGGAAGAAAAAGATCTTCCGATCAAAAACACGGCTTATTCGGCTTGTTTCCGTCGCGAAGCCGGTTCTTATGGAAAAGATGTTCGCGGGTTGAACCGTTTGCATCAGTTCGATAAAGTAGAAATCGTGCAGATTGCCAATCCGGAAGGTTCGTACGACCGTTTGACTGAAATGGTGAACTACGTGCAAACCTTGGTTGAAAAGCTGGAACTTCCTTGGAGAATTCTTCGTCTTTGCGGTGGTGATATGAGTTTTACTTCTGCGTTGACTTTCGACTTCGAAGTGTTCTCTGCAGCGCAGGAACGTTGGTTGGAAGTAAGTTCGGTTTCTAACTTTGAAAGCTATCAGGCCAACCGCTTGAAATGTCGTTTCAAAGGTCAGGACAAGAAAACACAACTTTGCCATACCTTGAATGGTAGTGCTATGGCGCTTCCACGTATTGTGGCAGCTTTGCTTGAAAATAATCAAACACCGGAAGGAATCAAAATTCCTAAAGCATTAGTTCCTTACACAGGATTTGAAATAATTGACTAACGAATCGTTTCGATTTACACAACAATAAAAAAGGTTGAATTTCATTTGAAATTCAACCTTTTTTGTTTCGATATATTTTTGTTATTCTTCAGTAAAAACCTGATTTTTCACCATTTTTTCTACATCGTATGGTGCAGGATCGCCTCCAAGATATTTGTGGAACCAATCCAAATGTGCATCGTAATAAAGTGGCATCGATTTTACGGTGCTTGGCCAGTGACCATCATTTTTCAAAATAATCAAGCGCGAAGGAATTCCCAACGTTTGTAAGGTTGTGAAATACTGTAAACTCTGATTATAAGAAACTCGGAAATCAAGTTGTCCGGTGACGATTAATGTTGGAGTAGCGAAATTTTTCACGTATTCCGATGGGGAGAATTTTTTGTACAAGTCTGAATTCCATGGTTGTCCCTGCAAATCAAAATTCGGGAACCAAAGTTCTTCGGTTGTTCCCCACATGGAGCGCAAATCGAACAATCCCATCATCGAAGCCAAACATTTGAAACGTTTGGTTTGTGCCTGAAACCAGTTCATCATGTATCCACCGTACGACCAGCCCATAGCTCCCATTCGTGTGGAATCGACATACGATAAGTTTGCCAAAGCATCGGTTACTTTCATTAAATCTTCGAATGGTTTTCCACCCCAGTCACCCGAAATTGCGCGGGTGTATTCCTGTCCGTATCCGGTCGATCCATGCGGATTTGGATATGCCAATACATAACCTGCTCCTGGATAAACCTGCCAATCGCCACGGAAAGAATTCATCCACTGGCTTTGCGGACCGCCGTGTACATTCATGATAACCGGATATTTTTTTGAAGGATCAAAGTTGTGTGGTTTTACAAGGAAAACCTCTAACTTTTTACCATCAGCTCCGGCTACCCACATGGTGTCGGCAGGACGAATATCCACTGTGTTTTCCAACTCTTCGTTGAATTTTGTCAATTGCTCTTCCTTGCCAAGAGGCAATTTCATTTTATACATAGCCACTGGTTTTCCGGTTGTGCTGGCTGTGAAATAGAGATTTTCTTTTTTGTCAATGTCAAATCCGAAAATACTTTTTTCTCCGCTCATTGGAGTAATTTTCTGACTTGCAATATCAATCTTGTACAATGGCTGACGACCAATAACTTCGCCCAGGAAATAAATTGATTTTGAGTCGGTGCTCCATTTGAAATCATTTACCCAATTGTCGAATTTTTCGGATATCATGGTGCTTTTGCCCGTTTGCCTGTCGTAAATAGTCAGGCGAAACAAATCCGATTCGTAACTTGGGATGAGTTGTTTGCGATACGCAATATACTTGCCGTCGGGCGAGTAAACAGGCCAGCCGTCCCAAGCTTTGTTGTCTGCTGTTATATTTACAGCTTTACCGCCAGTTACAGGAACGAGGAACAAATCGGCGTTGGTTGAAGCTTCAGGATGTTCGTCGTGGTTCGATACATAACATAATTCCTTACTGTCTGGAGAAAAATTATAGGCAACTCCACCGCCCAGCATAAATATTGGTGAAACAAAATTGCCGGGAGTCAAGTCTGTATAGGTTTGTTTTTCTAAATCGTAAATGATAATATGAGAATATTTTCCGGCTGCATAATCCGTCCAGTGGCGAAACAAAAGTTTGTCAGCCATATACGCCTGAGCCGGACCGTTGGTTGCCAACGAATCGGTAAGAGCGTTTGCTTTGCTATCAGCGCCGCATTCGGGGTAAACTTCGGCCGAAAAAGCAATCAGTTTATTGTCGGGTGATAGAACAGGGGCACTTACACCCATCGAAAAATCGGTGATTTTTGTTGATGATTTGTCAGCAAAATTGTATCGATAAACCTGCGGTGTGCCATCAACAGTGGAAGTGTAATACAGCGACTTTCCATCTTGTGTCCATGTAACGTCATAGTTACTTTTTTCGTTTGCAATAATTTCAACCTGATTTTTTCCGTCGATATCCATTAACCAAATGGAAGTCTCTGATTTTCCTTCTGCCAACGTGTACTTTGTCTGTGTGAAAGCGATTTTCTTTCCATCGGGCGATAGGGCAGGTTCGCCTACACTCCTAATTTTATAAAGATCTTCAATGGTAAATGCTTTCTTTTCGGCATTTGCATGAATAAAAACTGTTGTCAGCAACAGCATTATTCCATAGTAAATTTTTTTCTTCATTGATTTTTACTTATTGTGAAAATTATTTTATTGCAAATCTACATATTTATTCTATGAGTCGACAAAAAATCATGAAACTGTTACGACTTTTTAAGCAATCAATAATCTCAAAAATTAAAATTCTGTATTCAGAATAATGTGAAGAAACAAGAATGAATTGATTTTAGATACAATTGTTTTTATCAGATAAGATGCAATAGAAGATGTTTTGTTTCGCTTTTGGTTTTACGAAATGCAGAAGAATATGTTGCTGGAATTTTTATGAAATCAGGAGTTATTTCTTTACCTTGTCTTCGTTTTTAGCGATGTAGTCTTTCCAGCCTGAGTAAGATTTTTCGGAAACAGGTTTTCCTAATTGAAGAAAGTGACAATAAGCTGCAGCGAGTCCATCGGTTGCATCGAGTTGTGGAAGCATGTTTTCTTTCGGTATTTTCAGAAAGCGTTGCAACATATCGGCGACCTGCTCTTTCGATGCATTCCCATTGCCGGTTATTGCCATTTTTATTTTTAGAGGTGCATATTCCGTAATAGGAATGTCGCGAAACAAAGCAGCAGACATGGCAACTCCCTGAGCACGTCCGAGTTTCAGCATCGATTGTACATTTTTTCCAAAAAAAGGTGCTTCGATGGCCAAATGATCGGGATGAAACTCATCGATAAGCGATAAAGTGCGAGCAAAAATCCGTTGCAGTTTCAAATAATGATTGGCATATTTTTTCAGTTCGAGCACACCCATAGCCAGCATTTCGGTTTTGTTGCCAATTACTTTCAGAATGCCGTAACCCATTACGGTAGTTCCGGGGTCAATGCCTAATATGATGTACTCCTTCTGCATTTTATTCGATTATTTCCAAAATTGTAGCAAAGAAAATAACTTCATTTCCAAATTTCTCTGCAAATTTTTGTTCGAACGAACGGGCATGCTGAATGTGCCAATTTTCCAATGTTTCAAGATTATCCACATGAAATTGAACAGAGTAGGAGGTGCCATCCTGATTGTCCTGCGAGAATACTTTTGCCAGTTGCGGTTTCGAAAAACCGTCCCACTCGAGCATAAACGGAATATGTTGTTCTCTCACCCATTTCAACCATGGCCCGTAAGCGCGATCGGAAACGACAAAAGTGGTATTGAATATAAGCATGAATTGAGCTTCAAATTAAAAATAAACAAGATGCAACCGCCAAAAATATCTATTGTGATAGATTTTAACTGAATGACTTGTTCCAAAAATTATAAACAAAAGTACTTATAATTTCTAAAACTTCCTTATCTTTGCTGCGCAATTTAAAATCGCCAATTGGGGGTTTAGCTCATCTGGCTAGAGCGCGACACTGGCAGTGTCGAGGTGACCGGTTCGAGTCCGGTAATCTCCACAATACAGGTTGATTATCAATGCTTTAAAACTAAAAGGGACTAAAAAGGGGACTAAAACCGCTTTAGTCCCTTGTTTTTTTATACAATTTTGCACAATAAAAAAACCGCCACAAAAAATAAATTTGCAGCGGTTGAAAATTAAATTTCGGTTTCAATTTTGCTCAAAAACTTTTTAGCATCTTCAATTGTCAAATGATTTTCAAAGGGTTTTATTATTTCCTTTGCCTGCTCTTTGGTCATTTCGCCTGTTTTTAAAATTCCAATTAATAGAATTTTTTCTTTTTTGGATAACACAATTTTATTTTTCATGTTTTTAAAGTTTATCAATAGCCTGTTTTATTTGTTCCGGTGTGAGGATAATTTCAAACGGTTTAGTTATCAATTCAGCTTCGTTTTGTGTCATTGTGCCACGTTTCAATACTTCAATTAAAAGTATCTTTATTTCTTTAGTCAATAAAATTTCATTTTTCATATTGTTTGGGGATTTATTCAATACCTGAATTTTTTCTTATCATTCTGAAAGGGTCTGAAACAACTAAAGGAATAAGTTTTTCGGACTGTTCGGCTGTAATGTAACCCTGTTTAAGTATGTTGATAAGCAATACTTTCATTTCTTTTGTAAGTTCTAATTTTTCCATATCAAATAAATTTTATAGTTATATTTTTTGAAAGATTATTGTCTTTAAAATAGGTTTCAATAATTTGAGCCTGTTTCTCGTTTATAGTTCCGGACTTAAGTATTTCAATTAAGAGTATTTTCATTTCTTTATTCAGTTTCATTGTCATTTATATTTATAGAGTTAATAATTTGGTCTATTTGTGTTTCAGATAGATTATTCAAATCAATTTCAATACTTTGCGCCTGTAATTTTGGCACACAATAAGAAATTAATTTTTCAACTATTTGAAGTCTTTCCTTTGGCTCTAAAGCTTTCAAATCTTTTTCAATACAATCTATTTGCTTTTCAACAATGGTATTGATTTTCGCCCTCAAATCGGCTGTGTTGCGGTTTGGTGTACCTTGAACACGTCCGCCCGTTTTCTGTCCTTTCATGTCTATTTATCTCTACTTTAGATTAATTATTTTATTGTTTCAATTCCGAAACAGTTTACTCCTTTTGAAATTTCGATCGATTTTATATCAAAACTATTGCAAGCTGTTTCAAACGCCCGAATAGATATTTCCACGCCTGCCCATTTGGCAACTTCCATCGCCCAAAGGTGCGAGGTTTTTTTATAATTAATTTTCAGACTTGTATTACAATTGTGAGTTAAGAAAGTCTTAACAACTAAAATCTGTTCGGTTAAATCAATTTGCTTTTTCATTTGATGTTAAGTTTAAATGTTTGAAAGTGTTTAGATAATTCATTTCTGATAATAGTTTCTACTTTGTTTTTGTCGGACTGTCTGCAAATAATTTCATCGTGTACGCTCAAAAATGGTGTTCCGTTTTCAGCTAATTTTCGCCAAATTTCGCTCATTACCGATACTTCATAGTTTTGAAGTAACCACGCTAAATTTGAATATGTTTTTTGTTTGCTGTGAGGGTTTCTCGGTTCGTACATTGATTTATAACTATTCATCCATTGAATAAAATTTGCACCCTCAAAAAGTTGTTCTATCTGTTGACTTGGTTTACTGAATAGCATTTCAAAAAACCGTTTTTTAGCTTCGTTTCGGGTGTTTAAACCTGCTTTTTGCTGCAACATAGTATAAACGTCCACGCCCTCAAATATCGCAGCGGAAAAGGCATTTTCGCCCACGTTCCGAAATAAGATATTTGCTAATAAAGTGGGCTGCATCTGACTTACATCAAACGAAATTGTACTTTCTTTACATAGTAGTAAATAGGGTCTTATTTCGTGTGATAAACTGCTTACAGGTGTGTGTACACGTCCGGAAAACTTATCAACGGTAAAAAACAAATCTAAAAACTCACTTTTATAAGTCAGAAACATTTTAAAATAATCAGTTAATTGTACATCTTCGGGCAAATCAATAAACATTAATATCTGTTTCATCCATTTATGCAGGTCTGTTTGTACAGCACCTTTCTTTTTCATTAGTGATATGTCAACCGTTCCCGATTTTAAAGCTTTGTATCTGTTATTATTCTGCTCAATTTCGCCCGATTTAATTAAGTGGTGCAATAGTCCAGGACTTACAGAAAACCGCTGCAAATCGCTTTCATGTAAATAAACACTATCATCTGTTTGATGTCTTAATCTCTGATTGAATAACATCTTTGTTCGTACGTATGTAATAAAATTGTGTTCCATTCCTTTAGTGGTTTAGTTTAGTTTAAACCGAATTTTTTAAACCGTGTATTTGGTTTAGTTTAGTTTATCCCCCTATTTATAGGGGGTAACTTAAACCGAATGTTTAAACCAAATAATAAATAGTTTTTTGTCCTTGTTTCCTGTACTGAATAAGTGCTTTGTCCTGAAAATATGTGATAAACATTTTCGCTTTATTTGTTCCTATTCCGTACAAATTACATACTGCATTTACAAAATCATTGTAGCTCCTTTCAGTTTCATTATTGAAAATCTTAAACCTTAAATTATCGGTGTGTGTGTCATCTTTAAAATCTGCAGGTTGCAAAGATTTTTTTGTTTTGCTTTCAGTCATTTTTTGCAGAATTTCCATCTGTTCAGGTTCTAATAAATAAGGTAGTCCGGAATCATTTATTCCAAATGAAAGGGGCTCGGGCTCTTTGTCCCTGCATGCTATCGCTTCAATGGTTGAATAGTCCTTTTGCTTTTCGTTTTTTGTTATTCCCAAAACGGTTAAACTTTTGTTCATAAGCTCCGTACCGACGTGCCCCCTTGCGTTGTTATCGCCTTTATTCATGTGCAAAATACAATTGATGTGAATGTTTAATTCACCGCTCCACTTCATTAGCTTACTTGTAATCATAGTGGCCTGCTCTTCGTCATTTATCGAAGTTATTAAATCTCTCAAACCATCAATACAAACAAAACCCAAATTCGGGGTATTATAAACGGCAAATTCAATAATCTGTAAACGTTCGTTCGGGGTGTGCTTTCGCAATCCGTATGCTTTGAAATTCGGCAAACTTTCCACATTCAGCAACTTAAGCACACGTTTTGCAGCTTTTTGAGCATGATAAGTCCCCTGTTCCGTATCGAAGTACAAAACTGTTTGTTTGTCCGATGGTAGCTCCGCCCTTATTCTATTTTGTACCGTGCAATTCCCTGCTAAGGCTGCCAAAAACAAACCGCTTGCAAAGGTTTTACGTCCTTTTGCTTTCCCAATAGTAGTACTTATATCACCCAAAAAGAAAAGACTGTTTTCGTCAATAAATAAACAAATCGGGGGTTTCTGCATCTGTTCTGAAAGGTTTATTTCCGCAGCTTTCAATAATTCAGAAACATTTATTTCGGGCTGCAATGCAGGCATCTGAAAAAAGTTATCATCCATTATTGCACCCTTTCTCAAATAAAGACAATTGACAATCTGTTGACTTTGGAATTAAAAAGGGGTTTGTTGTAATCCATTGAGCGGGTAAACCGGTAATGGCACACGGTTTTTTCTCAATAACGTAGAGTAAACCCATTTTTTCCAGCGTACGTTTATACCGGCAGATGCTTTTTTGTACTATTCCGGTTGCGGTGGTGGCCATCGTAGCTGTAACTACATAGTCCTGTAAATAATCAAATAAAATTTGTATTTCGTTCTGATATTTAGTACTTTTGTAGTGGGTGTAAATGGCTGCTCTCTCGGGGGTGGCTGTTTGCTTTTTCATTATTTAAGTCCTCCACCTTTAGCTTTAAACAACTCCAGTGCTTTGTCTGCATCTACAACTATTTTTCTGCCTTGTTGAGAAACGGCATCTTTTATAATTGTTTCTTTATATCTAAAAGCGGTAGCATGAGAAACATTGAATAATTTTCTAATACCATACAATCCATAAACCAACCGTTTTGAAGTTTCAGGAATAACAACCGTTTCTTGTTTCCTGTCTTCGTTCAATAATTCAATTAATTGTCCAACGGTCAAAAGTGCAATCGGTGTACTGTGATTAATAATTGATGTCATGTTATTTGTTTTAAACAGAATTTGAAATTAAGTTCCAGCCGTGCACTGCTAAAACTTTTTTATCTCACAAATTTGTAATGCAAATATACACGTTGATAAATTATAATATACTGTAAATCAAATAAATAAAGCGACAATTAGGCCTGTCGCTTAATTGTCGCTTTTGTCGCAAATACTGAAAATCAACTATTTATTTTGTCGCATATTTTTCATTATTTTTTCAATCTCATCGCTTAAATTGTCTAATCTTGGTCTGTTAGGTGGCAAATAGAGTATAGTTTTTTCTTTTCTGTCAATAAAGTAATTGGGCAAAGTGAATTTATTTGTAGTTATAAAAGTATCTGGGTGTTTTAATTTTGTTATCAATTCTCTTAAAAGTTGCTTGTTTTGCAACCAGTATAAAGGTTTAAAATCATCGGGTTTAATACTGTTCCCAAACACAAAACAAAAACTATTGAAGTCAGTTTCTGCAGGTATAAACAAATTATTTTCAGTTAGTTTATTGTATAAATAATTTTGTTGATTTTCAGTTAATGATTTTATAAGTTTTGTGGGTTCGGCTGGATGGCCATTATTAATTATAACTTTTCCCCTTTCCTGTTCAAGTTGAGTATTATCAGAATCAAAGTTATTAATTTTCATTTCAACTCCCATTTCCTTAAGCAAATCTAATACTTCAAAGCATTGAAACGATGCAATAAAATCATTTAATAAACTCATTCCCTCATTTTCGGTTTTTACCCATTTATTACCTCCTTTTGTCGGTGGGTTTTCAGTCCATTGCACCAAATTACTTTTAATAATCATATTTGCAGTTACCGAAAAGAATTTTTCAGAATAACCTTTGTTCCCTTCGGTTCTATAATCTTTAATTAGAAATTTCAGAAACGGTTTATCCGGACTTTCATCATCTAAATAATTTTCCCATTTCTGCTTTAAGTAATTTAATTTGTTATCATTGTACGGATTGTTTTTAATTTCGTTTATACTGTATTCTGCATTCTCTTTTGCAGCTTTATAACTACTCTTAAGTAATTCAATCATGCTGTTTTCTCTTTCATGCAATTCACTGTCGGAAAGTTTGGTTTTTTGTTTTTTATATTCAGCTTCAACCATATCAGAAAACTTTAAAAGCCCTAAATACATCACATCAAATTCATAGTAATTTATACCTTTTTTGTTAAGGTCATTTAATACAAATTCAATTTTTTGTCGGGGTGTCAAAACAGTACTTAAATACGTTTGTTTCTTTTCAATGTAGTTGTAAACAGTCGTATCACTGTCAACCGTTCCATCGCTTTCAGTTTCAATAATTAATGTAAATTTGATATTGTCAGTAAATTTATTTAAGTCATTTCGTAAAAAATCAAATGTAGTTATATCAAAATCATTTGTATATTGTTTCAGGTAGTTATACATCTCCGATTTTGGTAGTGTTCTACTATTACAATCTTGTAAAAACTCATTTAGTGTTTTAGTTTCCATTTCCTTTATTTTTATCTATTAAATAAATTCATTGCTTTTTTCTTTTCGTCATTTGCAACATCAATATAAGGCTGCATACTTTTATAATCACTGTGTCCAGTCCATTTCATTACTGTTTCGGCTGGTATGCCTAACATCAAAGCATTACAAATAAACGTTCTACGTCCGCAATGAGTAGTTAATAACTCATGTTTTTTATAAACCACATCAAAACGTTTTGCACCCTTGTAATGAGTTAATGTAATTGAGCTGTCCAGTTCGCAAATTTCGCCCAAATCTTTTAAATGGTCATTCATTTTTTGATTACTGATAACCGGCAAAGCTTTATTATTTGGGTAAACTTCATTTTTATACTTATTCAAAATATCTCTCGAATAATCATTTAATTCAATCGTAATGCTGTCATCTGTCTTTATGGTAGTAATCTGTATTTCGTCTTTTTTAATGTCAGAACGTTTAAGATTTTCAACATCTGAATAACGTAATGAAGTGAAACAACAAAAACAAAAAACGTCCCTCACTTTCTCCAGTGCTTTCTTGTTTTCGTCTGTCAATTCTATTTCATTGATAATTTCGCCCTTGTTGTTTTTGATTTTCTTTTTTGCATTTGTGAAATCAAAATTATAAACAGTCATTAATTCAGTCCAATCTAAAAATATAACTTTCTTTTCTGCTTTTGGCATTTTCGGGGCAAAGGTCAAATAAGCATCTGTTTTGTTATATCCCTCAATTGTAGCCCACTTTAAAAACCATTTCACAAAAGCTAATTGTTTTAATATAGTGGTGTTTCTCATGTCCTTTGTGTACCTTAAAAATGAAATGTAATCATTCAATCCATCTTTTGAGAATGTTTCAAATGTAGCGGTTTTATTGAATTCTGAAAGGTGGTTCTTTATAGTTGCAAACTTTTGAAGTGTTGCATATTTCCAGCTATTTTCAACACTTTGTTTATTCACAAAATCATCGTAGTAATCAAAAAATGTTTTGACTTTTATTGTTGAGGCTGTTTCGTGGTTGTATCGGTTTCGGAATTCGTCAACCGTAGGAATGATGTTTTTTTCTGCAAACTCATTAAAAATACTATCAATGTAATTTGATGTAGTTTCAATCTTTTTATTTATATCCTTTGCGGTTCGTTTCTTTTTGCCGTGTGTAGTTCCAGCATTGCAACGCTGGGCATCGGTTGACCATTTGGCAAGCTCCACACGTTCACCCAAATTAAAATTGATAACATTCTTTTCCCATCTGATACGAATTCTTACTTTTGCATCGTAATGATAGTACTTTGTTTCTTTTGTCTTTTGGTCTACTTCAATAAATACATTTTCGGCTGTTGGTTCGCTTTTCTCTTTGTCAGTAAAAAACAAAACATTGTGTTTAATTTCAGTCTTTGCCATATCAATAATAATTTAGTCCCTTATTTTATTATAGGGACAAATATAGGGACTAAAAATGATATACGAAAATAAACAAAGCTATATTTTAATAGATAAATGATGTATTATGTCTTTGTAAATCAATTGCTTTAAATATGTTGCTGAATTTAATTAAATGGTAATTGTGGAACGGTAATCTCCACCAAAAAAGGCTTATCGAGAATAATCGATAAGCCTTTTTTGTATTCATATAAAAGTATCATTTAGGTTGCCAGTAACATACTTTTGGCGAAACAATTGCTTCGTCTGCTTTCAGTTGTTTCATCGCTTTGTCTACTTCTTTACGTTCCAAACCGGTAAGTTCAACTAATTTTCCGGCATTAACAGGTGCTCCGAATTTTTTCATTGCATCCAATACGATTTCTTTTGCTTCCATATGTTTTTACTATTAGCTCTAATCCTTAGAGTGGGAGTAGAGAAGTTATTATTTAATTAGCTCGATTTTTTATTCTATGTTCTTTCTTACTTTTTTCAAAAATGCCTGCATTTTTTCCGAATCTTTCAAATCAATGATTTCCATCAAAGTTTTCAACTCGGCACGGATTTTTTCCACCTGATTGTGGGTGTACGGATTGAAAAGAATTTCGGATAATAAATAATCATCTTCCGCCAGAAGTCCTTTTGCAATATCCATGTGACGTTTGAAGGTTGTTCCCGGAGCTTCCTGAGGCACCATTACCGATGCAAAAACCAATGTCGATGCAAACGGAATTGAAAGAGAATACGCAATGGTTTCGTCGTGTTCGTCAAAACTGTATTCGAAAATTTTGAGTTTCAATGAACCGTACAAATCTTTGAAAAACGCTTTTCCCATGTGATCCGATTCGGAAATAATAATAGCACTTTGCGTACTCAGGTTGTCGAGTGTGGCAAAGGTTGGTCCAAACATCGGGTGAGTGGAAACGTAGCGCATTCCGGTACTTTTATAGTAATCTTGCAATCCTGTTTTCACGGACGCGATATCAGAAATAATGCAACTTTTTGGCAAATAAGGCAGAATTGTTTTGAAAGCATCAATTGTGAATTTAAGCGTTACACAATTGATTACCAATTCGGGTTCGAATGCTCGAACTTCTTCATAATCGGTCATTCGTAAAGTGTTGAACACAAACCGGAGACGTTTAGGGTCGGTATCGAATAAAGCCACTTCGTGCTGAATGCACAACACATCGGTTAGGAACGTGCCCATTTTTCCGGCACCAAGAACTAATATTTTCATTGAAATTTTTATTTGGATGCAAAGGTAGAAAAAATGCTGTAATTATTCTTTAGTTCAGGATTCAAAAACGTCTTTTGGATATTCATGAAACCACATTTTTTCTTCCAAAATTCTTGTCTATTTTCAGAAATGGGATGACTGCCAAGGTCGGGATGGTACAAAGCATAATGATGATAAAAAATAGTTGATAACCAACAGCCTCCTGCAACCAACCTGCTATCATGCCTGGAAGCATCATGCCCGCGGCCATAAATGCTGTTGAAATTGCATAATGGGCTGTTTTATGTTCACCGTCCGAGAAATAAATCATGTACAACATGTAAGCTGTGAACCCAAATCCGTAGCCAAACTGTTCCAGCGCAACCATAGCGTTGATGATAAAAATATTTTCAGGAAGCGTATAAGACATGAATACATAAACGATGTTAGGCAATGTAATGCTTAATGCCATTGGGAAAATAAGAGCTTTCAGTCCAAGACGCGATACGGTTATTCCGCCAAGTATTCCGCCCAAAACAAGAAAAATAATACCAATTGTTCCATAGGTCATTCCTACCGTTTCGGTGCTGAGTCCAAGACCACCCAATTCACGACTATCCAACAAAAAAGGAGAGGCAATTTTTACTAACATAGCTTCTCCAAGTCGGTACAAAAGGAAAAAAGCCAGCGCTATCAATACATTTTTTTTTGCAAAAAAAGTAACGAAAGTTTTTCCGAATTCTTTCAGTATGGCAGCCGGACTTAATTCATTGGATTTTTTATCACTATCGGGTTTGGGAAGTATAAATCGATGATATACCATTAATGAAATAAAAATTCCGGCAACAATAAAAAATGTAATGCTCCAGGCATAATGTACATTTCCTGTCGATGTTTCAAGTACTCCGGCTAAAATGATGAGCAATCCTTGTCCGGAAATCATGGCTAAACGATAAAATGTACTGCGTATTCCTACGAAAAAAGATTGTTGTGAACTATTGAGTCCGAGCATGTAGAATCCGTCGGCAGCAATATCGTGTGTTGCCGAACTGAAAGCCAGTAACCAGAAAAAGGCCATGGTTGCCTGAAAATAAAACGGAGCAGGAATAACAAACGCAACACCCGCCAGGCCGGCTCCTATCAACAATTGCATACTGATAATCCACCAACGTTTCGTTTTAATTAAATCGACAAACGGACTCCAAATCGGTTTTATCATCCATGGGAGATAAAGCAAACTGGTGTATAAGGCAATGTCGGTATTCGAAATTCCGAATCGTTTGTACATTATCACGGAAACGGTCATAACCAATACATACGGCAGTCCTTCTGCAAAGTAAAGTGTTGGAATCCATTTCCATGGTGAATTATTCGTTTTGCTCATTCTTTTGATTTATGCTTTTCGTGGTGTAAATAACATTCAATAGATTGTTGTCAATTCTGCATTTTGAAAATAATGCTGCAGAATTTCGTGGTACTTGTAGCCTTGCTCACCCATAACGGCAGCTCCGATCTGGCAAAGTCCGACACCATGTCCCCAGCCGGCTCCGGTGAGCGTAAATTTTTGCGGAACGCCATCTTTTATGTCCGATTTATCAACTACAAAGGCAGAACTATATAAATGTGAATTGGATAGCCATTTGCGTATCTCAAGCTCTTTTCCGACAATAACGGTCAGCTTTGTTCCTGTAATTTGCAGCTCTATGATTCGCCCGGATTCTCCTCTTTTCAGTGGTTTGAAATCTATGATTTCTCCAAAATCGTAACCGGAACGGCGGGAAATGATTTCTGCCATCTGAGCTTGAGTGTATTCTACTTTCCAGCGATAAAAATCGGTCGTTTCCTGATCGTAATTATTGAGAACCTGCGACAGAATTTTTTTATCATTGGTGTTGCAGAAAGCTTCAGGCGATTCTCGAATCCATTTCTCGGCATTTTCTTCAATAGTCAGATCCGTCGCAAAATTTTCGTGCATGGAAGAATTGTCGATTACTTTTGTGAGATACGGATAATGTTCGGGTGCCCAGCAATTTTCAAAATTTTCGGATACGCCACCACACGATTTAGAAAATCGAGCATCGCATATTTCGCCGTTATACATCAAAACCTGTCCTTTTGTGGCTTCTATTGCTTCAATTACAGCCTGAGTACTCGCTTTGGTAATCCCTTGATAACGTTGACAATGATCGTCGGCACAGACATCAAAGTGGGTATGCGCATCGCGTTCGTACCATTTCACAATGTGGACTGAGGACAGTGCACTGTCAACAGAAATGTCTGGATTTCGGCTGTCTCTTGTCTGCCGTCTGTTGTTATTCAATATCGGATTCAACAACCAACTTCTCGAAATCACCGCGTGAGCCTTCAGCAGTTCGTCCGAAGCTGTCGCACTCATCTCGCTGGAAATGACACTTGTAAGATAATCTTCAACCTTTATTTCATTTACAACTGTGAGTTTTTGGCCTTCAATAATGATTTTCAATGCTCCTTTAAATCGTTGTGTTTCCATTCGTTGCCAGTGGAAACCAATGCCGATAACTACATTTCTTAAATCAAAAGAGCAGTTTTCCGAGGTTGGTTTAAAATTCAGTTCGTCATGAAACTCACCATTAAACAATATTTTCCCCTTTCGATAAATGGCTAATTTTTTGCCTGAATAAATCTGATTATCCGAAAATTTAAAATTATCGTTCAACTTGAAACTGATTTCACAGGCTGTTAAGATGCCAATTTGTATGGTTGGTTCGGCTATGTTCATTTTATTTTAAAGATGTCTGTTCTAAAATACTTTCAATATCTTTTTCGGAAATTCTATCAAAATGCTCTTCTATCGGAGCAATAAATATTCCGCTTAATTCCACTGTGGCCGGACTTATCAATAATTGTTTCTCGGCTTCGGCAGTATATTGCCATGGCCGGAAAGCTTTGCGAGGAAGAATAAAAGCAAACCATCTATTATCCTGAAAAACGCAAACAATATTCATCATCGGTTCTTCAACTTCATTTATTACCAAAGTATTTTGAAAGTACGAATATAATTTTTCAAAGGCATCTTTCGATCCTTCCACGCTTTTCGATTCGATGCAATAAACCGTTCGGAGGTAATTTTTCATCTGAAAAAGTTGCGTGTCATTTGTGCTTACCAATAAGTCGGTATGAGTATCTTTTAATCTATTGTAGTCATTAACCAAAGGCAAAAAGCCTTTTGTCCCTGCCTGAAAATGCATATGATCGGGCGCAGATGCTCCACATTTTGGACCATTATAAAAAACAACATAATCGCTCAACTCTTTTGCCAATTTCAACATGTCGGAAAAATGCGGTTTGATTTGCTGAGGGATATGATTTTTATACGGAATTGTGAAATGCTCCGGTAAAATAGGAAAGGGATTTACTAAAATGGTATAATCTCCAAACTCAATTCCCATTTGCTCGCCCGGTAGATTTTCCCTACACAAAAAACATTTTCGTTCAGCAATGTTTTTCGCATCTGTTTTTGCTCCGGTCGATGTTATTCGGGCAGGATTAAATTGTACTTTTATCTCGAAATCACCAAAATTGAATGACTTTGTTTGAATGGTTTTGAGCCCTTCGTAATTTGTCCGGGCAAGATTCCAGTTTTTAAGTTGGTCTTGGAAAAGTGTTTTTATGTTTTCTTGTAGCACTGAATAGTTGTTTAGATTTCACTGTTTTTGCCACATTCATGTTGTGTGGAATTTGTTTTACATGATTTTTTGCAAAAACATTACAAATATAACACTTACGCCTTATTCAAAACTAAGATACGGGTATATTTTTTCAAGATCTTCCTTCGAAATTTCTGAAATTTCGTTTAGGTCATCTTTCGATTTGAGTTTTCCTTTATTTCTTCGAAGCTCATAAATTGCTTTTGCCTGATAATAACTGATGTAAGGATGCGCATTCAGTTTTTCTACAGTTGCAGAATTGATTTTAATTTTTCGCACCAAAGCCTGATTTACGATACAAAAACCTTTGATCCTCTCATAATTTTCCGGTCGCATACCGTAAATTTCTTTCAATTGTTCAATCGATACAAATCCGCCCGTCAGACCTCTGAAACGAATAATTCCTTTTGCATATCCTCGACCGATTCCTTTAACCTGCATTAAAAGTGTGGTGTCAGCTGAATTTAGCTCAACAATGATGTTTTTCTTAGGTTCTGGTTTTATTGAAACAGAATCTTTTTTTTGATTGATTTGGATATACGGTTCAAGTTCGTCGAATTTCTCTTTTGAGATGCCATACACCTTTGAAAAATCAGATGCCGAACGAAATTTCCCACCTTTGTTTCTGTATTTTAAAACATTAGAGGCTATGTAAGGTTTAAGACCCAGAGTTACAAAGCCGGCAGAATCAATTTTATTCGGATCGAATGCGAAAAGCGAATAGCTTTGCTTCGGCTTGGTTTCATAACTAAACTGTTTATACTTTTCTTCGTATTGTTTTTGACGTTCTTGGGCTAGCGCTTGCCATTCAGCCTGACGTATGCTATCAACCGAAACAAGTGATTTTCGGAATGACTCTACTTCGGCAGCAAAGTTTTTATCTGCCGGTTCTTCGTTATTGTCAATAAATAAAGTCAAGGTGTAGTTTAGAATAATGACAGTGATAATCAGGATGATTAACACGATAATTCCTGCTCGTTGACTTTTGGAAAAATAGAAAAAATCTTTCCACATATTAAAAAAATTAGGCTTAATTTATTCGAAAAATAAACTAAGCCCAAATTTACATAATATATTTATTTTAACAATAGGAAAAGCGATATTTCTTAAGAAAAATGGATTATTTCTTCTTTCTAAGTTCAATTAAAGCTTTTGAAACTGTTTTATCATCTTTATAAAGTAAAGGATAAAAACCTTCGTCTCCAAGAATATTTCTTGTGATGTATGCGTTTAACAGATTTGATATCAGATTTTTCGAAATGGCCAGCTGAACTTTGTTTGCTGCTACTCCTTTTGACGTGGCAAAGGTTTCAAACTGTGGAATCAGGTTCTGGCTGTCAAGATATTTCTCCATTTGCTGCCAGCTCTTCATTTTGCTGAGTTTCTCTCTGTTCTTGTCTGTGTATTGGAACGCAAACTGGTAGAGATAACCGTAATTCACCACTTTGTTGAAATAAGGAGTGTAATCAGCAGTGTCGCGAGGTACGAAAATATCTGGCATAATGCCTCCTCCGCCATAAACGGTGCGACCTCCAACAGTTTTGTATTTTACCGTGTCAGCCATGTGAATGCTGTCTTTCGAATCGAATTCGCCATGATTGAATCGATTCAGAATGTCCATCTGATAATCGTCTGAATTTCCACGAACGTATGGTTTCTGTATGCTTCTTCCCGAAGGAGTGTAATATCTTGCCACTGTCAAGCGAATCGCCGAACCGTCAGACATGTCCATTTGCTGTTGAACCAGTCCTTTACCGAACGAACGACGACCAATTATCAAACCACGATCGTTGTCTTGTATGGCTCCTGAGAAAATTTCACTGGCCGAAGCTGAAAATTCATCAATAAGCACAACTATAGATGCATCAATACAGCTTCCGTTACCATCCGATATAGCTTCGGAACGTTTATAGGCTTTCCCTTGTGAGTAAACTATCATACGTCCCTTTGGCAGAAACTCATTGACCATATTTATAGCCTGATCCATAAAACCACCGCTGTTTTCGCGTAAATCGATAATGAATTTTTGAGCTCCTTTATTTTTCAAATCGGCAATGGCATTCAAAAACTCAGAATAAGTGGTGGCGGCAAATTTGCTCACGCGTATAAATCCAACTTTTGGTTCAATCATGTAAGCAATATCCACCGAATTCAGAGGTATTTCGCCACGGGTAATCGAGTATTTAAGTATTTCTGAAGTTCCATGTCGACGGATGCCTAGCTTTACTTTCGTTTTTGCAGGACCGCGAAGTTTTTTCATTACCTTTTCGTTGGTAATATTTTTTCCGACAAAAGCCGAATCGTTTACCTGAACAATTCTATCACCAGCCAGTAATCCTACTTTTTCGGAAGGACCACCACTTACCACTGCTACAATCATAACCGTATCATTTTGGATATTGAACTGTACTCCAATTCCGCTGAAGCTACCTTCAAGTTCGCTGTTCACATCTGCTAAATCGGCTGCCGGAATGTAAACCGAGTGTGGGTCAAGTTTCGATACTAGGTCAGCCATAAGTTCTTCCGTCATTTCTTTGGTATCAACCGAGTCCACATATTGGCTGTTGATAATATTGAGTAATTCATCAACTTTGTTATTCATTCCGGCTGAAGAAAAGACGCGGGTAAGTGCAGACATATTTGCTCGTCTTGCCAATAAATTTCCCAGTAATAGTCCACTGATAATCGAAAGTAAAACTACAGCAGTAAGTAAAAGATATTTTTTATTATTCATTACATTGTTGATTAAAAAACTTCTCGATGAAACAACCTGATATCAAATCGTTTGTTTCAAAATAAGATAAGTAAAGAAATAAAAATTGATTTTAAATATTATTCGACGTTTTCCAGAAACATGATTTCGATTCCTGCACGTTCAAGGAGCTCTACGCCGTCCATTATGCGGTATTTTTCACCATACACCACACGTTTAATTCCTGATTGAATAATTAATTTGGCACATTCGATACAAGGTGAAGCTGTTACATAAAGAGTGGCATTGTCACTACTATTGTGTGAGCGGGCCACTTTGCTTATTGCGTTAGCTTCAGCATGAAGAACGTATGGTTTTGAAATATTGTTTTCGTCCTCACATTTATTTTCGAATCCCGAAGGGGTACCGTTATATCCGTCGGAAATAATCATTTGGTTTTTTACAAGCAAAGCACCCACTTTTCTACGTTCGCAATACGAATTTTCAGCCCATATCCGTGCCATCCGCATGTATCTGTTGTCCAGTAATTTTTGTTTTTCTGTCATCCCTTATTTTTAGCTAACAAGCTATATTTATTTTGTAATTTTAAATTCCGTTGAAATCAACTATTGCTGAATAAAACTGATCGTCGGTTACCCCAATCTGTCGGCAAGCCAATCGTGCTGCATTGAGATATTGGAGATTTTGTTCTCCCGATATTTTCAGCGGAATCTTTGTTTTCTTTGTGATTAAATATGTAATTCCGTTCTCAACTTCATTTTCTGGAGTATTATATGTAAATGCAACTAAATCTCTCCGTAGGTTTTTGCAGATTCCATTCAACTTTTCATTTCCATCAAAATAAATCAGTCGCCCCTGAATTTCCATTAAATCGATAAACTTTTGAAATTGCTCCACATAGTCTTCGTCAGTTGAAAATACGTTTTTCTCATCATTGTCAATACCTGTCAGAATAGCTATATGTGGTTTGTATAAATGAAACTTTGGACGGTCGTCAATAGGTGATGTCAGGTATTCGTCCCCTTCAATCACTGCTATGCGTGGATCATAGGATAGTTTAACCAGATTTTCAAATCCATCAAATGCCTTTCCAATCACATAATCCACATCAATTCTCAGCTTTTTCAAAACAAACAAAATCATAGCGGTTGTTGTTGTTTTACCGTGACTTCCGCTCACTACTATACGTGTTTTGCTGCGGGTCTGCTGGAAAATAAATTCCGGGAAAGAGTATATTTTTAGTCCGAGTTCTTTGGCACGAATAAGTTCCGGATTGTTTGATTTTGTTTTGGTGCCTAAAATTACAGCATTAAGGTTTTTTGTGATTTTTTCGGGAAACCAACCCATTTTGTCGGGGAGTAATCCATTACTTTTTAAGTTGCTGTATGCAGGTTCATCTATTTCAACGTCAGAGCCTGTAATCTGGAAATTGTTTTTCTTGCTGATGGCAATGGCTAAATTAAGCATTGTAGGTCCACCTATAGCAATAAAATGTACTCTTTGCATACAATTGGCGGTTGGAGGATTTTAGTTATTTTTGCTGAAAATTTTTGGAGCTGCAAATGTAATAAAAAAGTTCGGCAAGTGTGTTAGTTTTTAAAGTTCATAAAGTTTTAAAGCACTTAAAGTACAATTGTTTATAAAGAATTAAGACCTAAATTCGGTTTAAATACAAAAAATATGAAGTTATACAAAATAGAGGCCGGGAATTTTCAGGTGGATGGGGGAGCTATTTTTGGAGTGGTTCCAAAACGTGTGTGGCAGAAACGGTATCCCTGCAACGAAGATAATTTTTGCCGGTTGGCAATGAGATGTTTGCTTATTGATACTGGTGACCGAAAGATTCTGATTGATTCTGGAACAGGAGACAAACAGCTCGATTACCTGAAATACTATGATTTCAATGGAGTTGTAAATTTTGATGAAGAACTAAAAAAATACGGACTAAAGTGTTCGGATATTACTGATGTGATTCTCACACATTTGCATTTCGATCATTGTGGTGGTTGCACAAAATACAATGCCGATCGTTCGAAAGTAGAACTTACATTCCCCAATGCCACTCATTGGGTAGGAGAGGCGCAATGGAAAAACTTCCTGAACCCCAATGTGCGTGAAGGTGATTCGTATTTTCCCGAGAATATGCTCCTTGTTCATGAAGCCGGAAAGCTAAAGCTCGTTACTGACAATCAGCTTGTTTGTTCTGATGTAGAGGTTCGCATTTTCAACGGACATACAGTTGGACAATTGGTAACCTACATCCACGACGGAGCAAAAACATATGTTTATGTCGGTGATGTAATTCCGGTTTCGGCTACTGTTCCTGTTTCCTGGATTTCGGCTTATGATACCTATCCGATTACCGCTATGGCAGAGAAGAAGGTCTTGCTTGACGAAGCGGTTGAAAAAAATCAAATTCTTTTCTTTGAACACGATGCCTATACCGAGTGCTGTACCGTGAAGGATATGTACGGGAAATTCAGGGTGGAAAATAATTTCCCGTTATAAAATTTGCAGTAAAATAAGTGACACCACTTATTTTACGGTATTTATTTTTCCCCCCCCTTCCATAAACCAGCCGGCATACATGGCATAGTTATGAGCAATTTTCTTGTTCATTTCATTGGTTTGTTCCGGTTCCACGTTTTTTACAAATTTAGCCGGAACGCCTGCCCAAAGTGTGTAGGGTTCAATCTTGGTATTGCTCAACACCAACGAACCGGCAGCCACAATAGCGCCTTCGCCCACTTCGGAATAATCCAACAAGGTTGCGCCCATACCAATTAGCGCATAGTTATTTATTTTTGCGCCGTGAACCGTTACATTGTGTCCAATGGAGACGTAATCGCCAATTTCCACAGTTGATTTTTGATATAAAGTGTGCAGAACTGAGCCATCCTGAATGTTTACATTATTTCCGATACGAATCGAATTTACATCGCCACGCAGCACTGCATTGAACCATACGCTGCAACCATCACCCATAATTACGTCACCCACTACTGTTGCATTTTCAGCTAAAAAACAGTTTTCTCCCATTTTAGGGGTAAAGCCCCTTACTGATTTAATTAAAGCCATATTATGTTGAAATTTTCTATTAGTAATCAATATTGTAAATTTAGTTACAAAGATACTGCTCTTATGAGGATTTTAGAAATTGTAGAGGCTATATTTTCGACTGTTGTTAAGGAATAATAATTCTCATTCACTATCTTTGCATATATTAATAATTAGGTGTGAAGCCTAAAGATTGTTGATTTGAAGTTCTTGTTTTGAACATAATTGGTTGATTATTCGTTCCTTAATTGGAATATTAACCGACAAAATGAGTCGGTTTGAAAAATCAACGATTATGCTAAAAATTGCTGT
>QKGU01000192.1 GCA_003250325.1 Paludibacter sp. | reverse complement strand
GTATATTCATATTCTATTGATTTTGACTATAAATATAATGAATATCAATCAATTAAACTAATTGTTTTTAAACTGTTTTCAATAAAAATCAACCGTAAATTATCTTGTCTTTCGATTAGGATGCTTTGCGGATAATCATATAAAATTAATATTGCTGGACTTGTAAACTGTGTGGGAATAATTCAACCATTTGAAAGGTTCGAAGATACTCCTTATCTGAAAGAAAGACCGGAAGCGCATATTGTTAATGTCTCGAGCATGGATGTTTATTTCTGTGCCGGGTCAATCTGTTTATGGCGCTTCTAAAGCAGCTGTACAAATGCTTACGGAAGGACTTTATGCAGAATATCAGGGAACAAAGCTTTCTGTTACAGTCGTTATTCCGGGTGGAGTAAATACGAATATTATCGAGAATTCAGGATCAGCAGTAAATGAGAAAATGGAAAAAATAAGGAAAGTGATCAAGTTGCCTTCTCCCCAAGCTGCTGCTTTGAAAATTGTGAATGGAATGGAAAGTAATAAGTTTAGGGTTTTTATTGGCTTCGATTCGAAAATATTGAATTTTGCAAACAAAATAATGCCGAAATTAGCTATAAGGTTGACGACTAAAGTAACTTCATCTGTTCTTTTTGGTAATAATTAGAATTTAATTGATAGAAAATAGAAGTAGCTGGTGATTTAAAAACCCTACCAGCTACTTTTGTATTGGTTTTCAATTTATTTTCAACCAAATATTTTTTCGGAATTAATAATGTAATCGACGTATTGTGATCTTTTATAAATGAAAGGATTGCTACTTAAAGAATTTTTAGACAGCTTACCTTTGAAATCACTGATGTTTTTATAGTTTTTCAGTTCCATCCATTGCATTATTTCCTGATTCATCTTTTTTAGTTGCGTAAATCCGCTTTTGTGCAGAGCAGATACAACTTGCACTGATGAAGCCCCGGACAATAATAATTTGATTACATCTTCGCCTGTAAAAATACCCCGGCTACTACATACATCTGCATTAATGTTTCCATACAGGATACCTGCCATGCGCAATGATTGTTTATAGTCACCCTGTTTACTCAGATTATACGATTTTACATGTTTCTCAGCGTGAATATCAATGTCAGGCTGGAAGAACGAATTAAAGAGCACAAAGGTGTCAACTCCGGCAACATCCAGTTTTTTTATGAAATTCAATGAATTGGTGTAATTTGAACTTAATTTTGCACTCACGGGAATAGAAACCACTTTTTTTACTTCTTTCAGAATGTTTATTTGTTCATCTTCAATTTCGTCAGGAGTTTTGTCGAAATCGGACAAATTCTGATAAAAGTTGAGTTCTATCCCATCCACGCCAGTATCGGAAAGGAGTTTAGCGTATTTCACCCATGTTTCGAGCAACACTGCATTCAAACTGGCAATTAAGGGGATGGAAATGGCTTCTTTGGCTTTTGTGATTTTGATTAAATGTTCTTCAGCTCCGATACTATAATCGATGTGCGGGTGATTCGTAATCATTTCAGCATGCATATCGTTGAATTGATTCAACTGTTCGTCGAGTAAAAATCGTTCGAGTTGTACCTGTTCTTCAAATAATGACTTATAAACCACAGCACCTGCTCCGTTTTCCTCTGCTTTTTTCAGATTATCTATGTCAGCTGTCAGGTTGGTTGCTCCAACTATGATGGGACTGTCAATTTCCATTCCCATAAATTTTGTTTTAAGATTTTTCATCGTATAAAATGTTATTAGAAGGTTCCTGAAATTTGTTCATATCAAAATTATGAACGAATCGGGCTGAAATTTTGTTTATAGTTGTAACATTAATAAAAACAAAAAATATTTCTTTTTCAATCGAAATCGATTATTTAAATGGTAAAATGAACAAATAAAAAAGGTGTTTCGCATTGCAAAACACCTCTGAGAATAAACTAAAACCTATTTTCTTCAAATTTTTACTTGCTGTAATAAGCTACCAGCATCCAAACGAGTTTTTCCTGTTCTTTGATATAATCACTCATAAGCGCCACTGTTACTTCGTCATCAATTTCCTGAGCCAGTTTTACAATAGCTCTTTCCGATTCGATAAAGTAACTGTAAGTGCTTAGTACATCTTTCAACCCTTCATCTCCCGAAGTAACATAGCCACTTTCCTCTACTTTCGACGTTTTAAGATACTCGCTGAAGTTATGTGCCGGCACTCCATCGAGCATTAAAATACGTTCGGCAATTTCGTCTACCTTCTCGGCTGCATCATTGTACAATTTTTCGTACTGCGAATGAAGAACGAAGAAATCTTTTCCTTTAATGTTCCAGTGGTAACCACGAAGATTAGTGTAGAAGACCTGAAAATCAGCTAATAATTGTTGCAATGAGTCTACAACTGTTGCTGCCCCGGCAGCATTCAGTTTTGTTAAGTCTGTTGTTTTCATATTTTTAAATTTTTATTTTGTTGTTATTATTGTTTTCTATATCGCAAAGATAATGTATAGATATTATAAATACAAATTCATTTTACGAATAGGGTAATAGATAATTTTAATGTAAAATTATTTCTTATAATATAATTCTATATTTTCGATCGAATAAAGAAATTATTAATATGAAACATGTTTTGAATAATTAAATTGATCTATAAATACTACAATAAATCACATGTTATCTTAGTTAAATAATTATAGATTCATAACTTCTTTTTTAATGTATATGGTATTATATTTGTAAAATTAAAAGCTAAATTTTGATTGTATGAAAAAATATATTTCAGTTATTTCTGTTTTTATCATCATAATTGCCACAGTATTACTGGCACAGAATCCGCAAAAAACAGATTTCGAAAGCAGTTGGAAAAAAGTAAATGAACTGGCCGATAAACAATTGCCGGAGTCTGCACTCAAAGAGGTAGAGGAAATCCAGAAACAGGCAGAGGTGGATAAAAACTCTGTTCAACTGATTAAAGCGTTGATTTACAAAATGCGCTTTACTTTGGAGAAAGATAGAGACGAAGCTCCGAAATTAATCCGGGAACTGGAACTTTATGCTGACAAAGCAACTGACCCGGCAGAGAAAGCTTTGTTGAAATCGATGACTGCTGAGTTATATACAGATTATTATCAGAATAACTCATGGACAATTAATAAGCGCAGTGAGATTTCGGGTTATGTCCCGGAGGATATGAACGAATGGTCAAAAAATATCTATTTTGAAAAAATAAGTCAGTTGTTGGATGCTTCGGTGGAAAACAAAGCCGTTTTGCAAAAAACAGATGCTTTAAAATTTGCAGATCTTTTGAATGAAGGTGAGGATAGTCGCCATATTCAGCCTACGTTGTATGATTTTTTGTCATTCAGGCAAATAGATATACTAACTTCCGTAGCTGACGAAGCAAAGAATTTTAATGAACCCACAGAGAATGACACCACCCAATATTCATTTTTCGAAAGGCGAATCATTGATATTTATAATGATTTGATTCAGTTTAATATCGAGAAAAAAAACATTGCTGCGACTATTTACATTGAACTTAATTATCTGAATTTTCTCCACCAAAATGTAGAAAATACGATTTCAGATGAAACCTATTGGGAAAAGCTAAAATCGTTGGAAACTAGATTTATAATGGATGAAAATGTTGTTTTGATTCTTGAGAATGAAGTTAGTTTTTTGCTTCAGAAAGATCAAAATAATGAAAATACCAAAAATAATTTCAAAGAACAAGCTTACGATATTTGTAGTGATGGAATTAAGAGTTTTCCTAACTATGAGAGGATCAATAGTCTGAAAAACACACAACAAACCATCACTCAAAAAACGCTGAATATCAATTTACCCGAACTTTCGATGCCAGCCTCTAAATTTAATATATTTATGAGTGCTCAAAATATTCAGAATGTGGTTGTTGATGTTTATCGTGTTGACGCAACTGCGCCTGATTATTATAGATTTAAAATGGATAACCAAAACAAAAAGGTTGAATATCCCAAAAGAAAGTTGATTGATAGCTACAAGTTTACAGTAAAAGAAAAGTTCAAGTTCCATGCAGTGGATAGTGTTTTCACAATTAACACGAAAGATTATGGAATATATGAATTAAGTGTTTATGAAGTTGGAAATGAAACAAAAGATGCTGTAGCAAAAGGAAACTTTGTCGTGAGTGATTTTGGATTTATTTCCAGGTCGACAAAAGCAAAGGAGCAAAGTGTATATGTGCTGAACAGAAAAACGGGATTACAACAATCGGGCGTGAAAGTAGAAGTCTATGAGCCAAAATGGAATGGAAGTGGCTATGATTATTTGCAAATTACAAGGTCAGAAACTGATAAAAAAGGTTTTTGTATTTTACCTTTTACGACAAATTATTATGAACGAAAAATTCACTTGCAAAAAGGAAAGGACATTTATTTTTTTAATGATAATTCTGCTTTTTACCGCGATCAGACCCGTATAGAAAAGATAGAAATGGCGAAACTGGATTTGTTTACCGACCGCTCGCTTTATCGTCCCGGACAAACAGTTTATTTTAAAGGAATTTCTTATTTTGCCAATAAAAACAAGCAGGAAGTAAATAAAAATGTAACATACGATGTAGAACTTTACGATGCTAATAATCAGAAAGTAAGTTCCAAAAAACTGAAAACGAACGATTTTGGATCTTTTGCGTGTGAGTTTGTGTTGCCCGATAATGGTTTGAACGGTCAGTTTACAATTCGTGCTGGCAACTATTCTGAGTCTTTCTGGGTGGAAGAATATAAACGTCCGACTTTTGAAGTGAAAATAGAGAAACCGAAAAACGAGATTCGTTTTGGTGAAAAAGTCACTGTGAAGGGAAATGCGAAAGCTTTTGCAGGTTTCAATGTGGATAATGCCAAGGTAAAATATAGAGTCGTCAGAACTATGAACCGATTCTGTTGGTGGTATTTCGAACCTCAAAAGGAAATTTTGAGTGGTGTAACCACTACCGATAATGAAGGTAATTTCTTAGTGAGTTTTGTTCCTGCGCGTCCAACATTAGAGAAAGATGATTGGCGCGGACAGTTTTATACATATACTATTTCGGCGGATATTACTGATTTGAAAGGAGAAACTCAACAAGCCGAAAATTACGTTTCAGTAGGAGATAAGTCGTTGTTTATTATTGCCAATGTGACTGATAAATACGAAAAGCACGAACCTGCAAAAATCACTATTTATACCGAAACTTTAAACGGAGAGTGGCAAACTTCTGAAATTGATTTTGAAGTTTATAAATTGAAGGATTTAGCCGATTATGTTGAAAATATAAAACCTGATTTCACATCAGAAACAGAAAAAAAAGTATTAAACGGAAAGTTTAATACGGACAAAAAAACGTTGGAGCTGGAAATTAAAAGCTGGAAATCAGGTAGATATAAATTGTTGCTGAATACAAAAGATAAATGGGGTAACACGGTAAAGACAGAGAATACGTTTATTGTATATGATATAAACGACAAACGTCCGCCTGTAAAGAGCTACACCTGGCTCCTGACTCCAAAAACGGAATGTGCAATAGGGGAGAAGGCGTTTATAAAATTCGGAACTTCTTCGAATAACACCGCTGTTTTGTACGAAATAATGCAGGGAAATATTATTTTGGAAAGTAAATGGATAAAATTTTGCAAGAACGTAAAATCTTTCGAAATTCCATTCAAAGAAAGTTATGGAGCAGGTGTTACGGTACAATTTACTTTTATGAAAGATGGCTATTTACGTACACAGCAAGTAATAATTACCCGTAAAATAGAAGAAAAAAAACTAACGCCAACATTGTCGGTTTTCAGAGATAAACTGCTACCGGGAGAAAAGGCTGAGTGGACGATTACTGTGCCGGAATTAGAAAAGAGCAAAAAAGAGGCAGAGCTAATGGTGGACATGTACGATGCCTCGCTGGATGCCATTCGTCAACATAGCTGGAGTTTTTATCCTGTATTTAGCGAACCGGTTAACTGGTCGCCACGATGGAATTCGAATAGTATGAACAATGTGTATGATCAGGTAATTTTAATGTCTGATTACTTGCCTGTAAAAAATTATCAGTTTGATAATTTAAACTGGTTTGGTTTGGAGATTGGCGATAAGTATTATGGAAGGCCTGTTTTCAGAATGGCAGGAAAATCATTGCCTTTTGCTTCTGTTAGTAATTCAGATATGGTAGTTGAGGAATTTGAAGACAATGTAATATCAGATAAGACCGGAACTGTGCAAACAAAGGAAAGTTCCATAGCACCACCACCTCCAGCTATTGCAGAAAATGTTAATGTAAAGGAAAATCCCGTTCAACTCCGTACAAACTTTAATGAAACCGCATTTTTCTATCCACAATTGCGAACCGATTCTACAGGTAATGTGAAATTCAGCTTCACCGTTCCCGAAAGTCTGACGCGTTGGAATATAAGAATGCTGGCACATACGCAGGATTTATATTTTGGACAGAATGAAGCACAGGCGATTACGCAAAAGGATTTGATGGTTCAATTGAATTTGCCACGTTTTGTGCGTCGTTCGGATAAGTTGCTGTTGGCTGCTAATGTCATTAATCTGACTGACAAAGAGCTAAATGCAAATATTAGTCTCGAAGTGATAAATCCAGAAACGGAAAAGGTTGTTTTTGCTAAAACATCTCATCTCTCACTTGGGAGAGGGGCAGGGGGTGAGGTTGTTGAGTTCGAAATCAGCGATTTCTCTTCGTACGAACTGCTCGTTTGTAAGGTTATAGCCAAAGCCGGGAACTTCAGCGATGGCGAGCAACGCTATTTGCCTGTTTTACCCGATAAGGTGTTGGTAACCGAATCTATGCCAATGACGGTTCGTGGAAATCAAACCCGCACATTCAATTTTGAAAGTATAGTAAAAAATTCGTCGAAGGTTGAAACACAAAACTTGTCGATGGAGTTTTCTGCAAATCCGGTCTGGTATGCAGTGCAGGTCTTGCCAACTTTTTCAACGCCTGAAAGCAATAACGCGTTGGATTATTTCACGGCTTTCTACGTTAATTCATTGGCCGGATTTATAGCTGATTCTAACCCGAAAATAGCGAGCGTTTTCCAGCAATGGAAACAAACCGAAAGCGGCCGTGAGGCATTATTGTCAAATTTGCAGAAAAACAGCGAACTGAAAAATCTGTTGTTGGAAGAAACACCTTGGGTGATGGCAGCTAAAGATGAAGCAGAGCAGAAAAAGCAAATTGCTTTATTGTTCGATCTGAATATGCAGAAGAATCAACGCGAATTATATCTGAATAAATTATGGAAGTTGCAAACGCCAAATGGCGGATTTTCGTGGTTCGAGGGAATGCCCGAAAGTCGTTACATACATTACGCAGGAAATATTGCTGAATTTCGGGAGGTTGGACGATATGACAAAAGCCGGTTTAAGAACAAAGTATAAAGTGCAGCTTGCTCAGGCGCTAAATTATCTTGATCTCGAAATTTCGAAAGATTTCAGCAATCTGAAAAAATATAACAAGAACTATCTGAAAGAGAATTGTATAGGGAACATTCAATTATTCTACCTGCATGTCCGCTCCGAATATCCTGACGTTCCTGTAAATGAAAAAACGCAGGAAGCTTTCAAATATTACACAGTACAATCTGAAAAATACTGGACAAGTTTCACGCTTTACGGAAAAGCCATGATGGCGGTTGTGGCTAAACGAAATGGAAATATGAAAGTAGCCAATGAGATATTGAAATCGTTGAGAGAAAATGCTCTGAAAACTGATGAGTTTGGAATGTACTGGGCACGAAATAAATCGGGCTATTTATGGAACGAACGTCCGATTGCTGTTCAGGCTGCTATTATTGAAGCGTTTGCAGAAATTTCGAAAAACAAATCGGATATTGAAGAAATGAAAATCTGGCTTTTGAAACAAAAACAAACACAACGTTGGGACTCACCAATATCGAGCATTAATGCGATTTATGCACTTATGTTGCAGGGTGACAATTGGCTGGATAATGAAGGAAAAGTTCAGATTAGCGTTGGTAATAAAACAATTACTCCTGAAACTTCAGAGGCCGGCTCTGGATATTTCAAACAAAGCTTGCAAATGGACAATATGACTCCTGCAACAGGAAAAGTAACGGTGGCGAAGAAAGATGCAGGTATTGCATGGGGTGCGATGTATTGGCAATATTATCAGGATTTGAATAAAATTGAAAGTCAGGGAAAAGAACTGAAAATATCAAAAAAACTGTTCGTCGAAAAATTAGTTTCAAACAAAAAGACAATGATTCCGATTGAACAAACGACTTTGAACAGAGGCGACAAAGTTCTGACAAGACTTGTGGTAACTACCGATCGTAATCTCGAATTTGTTGCATTGAAAGATCTACGTGCCTCGTGTCTTGAGCCTGTCGACCAGCGTTCTGCTTGCGAGTGGAAAGAAAGCGTTTGTTATTACCGAACCACAAAAGATGCTTCTACACAATTCTTCTTCAGCTATTTGCCTAAAGGGACTTATGTGTTCGAATATGAGTCGTGGGCGAATAACAGCGGCGAATTTACGAGCGGAATAGCTTCCATTCAATGCCAATATGCACCGGAATTTGTAAGTCATACCGGCGGTGAGAAGTTTGAAGTAAAATAAACCACGGCGCAAGGGACGATTAGTCGGCTGGTTTTAGTACTTTTGCAGGAGAATTTGCAAGTTATGGGGTATATAGGTTATTTAATTCTTGGCCTGGTTGCAGGTATCTTGTCCGGATTATTTGGAATTGGTGGTGGTATTGTTATGGTACCGTCGCTCATTGTGGTTTTCGGGATGGATATTCTGGACGCGAACGCGACTTCCCTTGCGGCTATGCTTTTGCCTGTCGGGGCATTAGGAGTGGTGGCATATTATAAGGCCGGACTGATCAATATTAAAGATTCACTGTGGATTTCGCTGGGATTGTTTCTCGGCTCTTTTTTCGGTGGAGAATTTGCCATCAACATTAGCGAAAGCCTTCTTTCCAAGCTTTATGCCGGCATACTTTTGTATGTGGCGTTGAGCTATTTCGATATTTTCTCGCATTTCAAAAACAACAAGAAGCCAAAACCTGTCATTGAGAATCCAACTCATAAGCCGTTCTGGGCGTATGTTTTGGTGGGTTTGGCTGCCGGAATCTTTGCAGGACTTTTCGGAAAAGGTGGTGGAATTGTCATCGTTCCGATGTTGATTGGTATTTTTCATTACGATGCAAAAGCGGCAGCTGCAACATCACTGGCTGCTCTTCAGTTGCCGGTTGGTTTGCCGAGTGTGATTATTTATGCTAATGATGGACATTTAAACATCCTTTTTGCCGCGTTTATCGCAATCGGAATTTTGGTCGGAGCATTGTTTGGTTCGAAACTCGGCGTAAAACTACCTTCTGCCATGTTCAAAAAAGTGTACGCCGTATTTTTGATGGTGGTGGCAGTTTATATGGTCTACAAATACATATAAATAGTTACAAGAATTTAGTTACAAGTCAAAAGTCGAAAGACAGCAGACATTTTTTTTAGAAAAAAATGAATTATCTGGTAAATTATTCTATAAAATCTAAAGCGCTTATATTGGTGATAAGTGCTTTTGTTGCTTTGTCCTGCAACAAAAGTAAAACTGCTGAAAATAAGACTGAAGTAAAGGAAAATTATTTCAACGATACAATTCTGGCAAGTCAGGAGAACCCGAAAATAGTCGAATATCGGGAATTTTTAAGTACGCTTGATAGTGTTGATGCCAACTCGGTGACTGCTGCGATAGATATGTATAAAGAAATTTTTTCGGGACAATCCAAAGGGTTGTGCGATTCGGCTTTTGTGATGTTTCAAAACAAGCTGGATACGATTGAACTAACGTTGAATAATCAACTAACGAATGATACAACGGATTATGCCGCTGTTTTGTCGTCAGGAAACATCCCAGTAAAAATTAAAGAATTCAAAGCAGCTTTACAGAAAAATGGGTTGAATCTGGTTCATGCTGACGACTTGGTCTATATTGAGCAACAGCGCAAATTTGTTTTGAATGTTTTTTCAGAATTTATTTCAGAATCACTAAACCAATATCTTACAGAGATTGATACAGAAAGTCGGGAGGGTTTTTCAAAGGAAAACAAAATTGTTATTTCTCCTCAAAAAATGGTAGATCGAATTATTTGGTACGAGAATTTTATAAAAGCCAATCCGAACTTTGTTCTGCTCGATAACTGCAAAAATTACAAAAAGGCATATTTTACCTATTTGCTCGAAGGATATGGTGATACAAAATTATTTGTGAGTGAAGAAAGCAAGGATTTATCCGTGTTTTTTGCTTCGGCTTATAAGTATTTGTTGAAAAAATATCCTGATTCAGAAAGTACAGAATTGGTAAAACCTTATTATGATGCTTTATTGCAGAAGCAGCCAACCAGCGATATGTTGAAGAAATATTATATAAAGGGAGTGATATATAATCTGAATTAATCGTTTTCTTCTTTGTTTATAGCTTGCACCACCAATCCGGCTAGTGTCATTCCAAACATGGCAGGCATGTAGGAAATTGTTCCGTTTATGCGGGCTTTTTTGGCGCTCCAGTTGTCGGCTTTCAATTCGGTGTTGTCTTCTGCTGCCTTTGGAATAGGAATTTCCTCCCCCTGATTTTTTAGAAGCTCATCGCTGAAAACGCATTTGAATTTTTTGCTCACGCCGCCTGATTTTTTTAATCTGCCACGCAATGCTGCCGCCAGCGGACAACCCTGCACTTTCCAAAACTCAGCGACTTTTATTCGGGTTGGATCCAGTTTCAGGGCTGCACCCATCGACGAGAAGAAAGCAGCTTTTGTTTTTGTTGCCGACTGAATCAGATGTACTTTGTTGGATAAGCTGTCAATGGCATCGATGATAAAATCGTACGAATCCAATTCAAAATCCAGATAAGTATCTTCGCTATAAATTTTTTGTAAAGCGGTAATCTTTGCTTCTGGATTTATTTCGAGCAGTCGTTCTTTCAGAACCTCTGTTTTTATTTTGCCGATGGTTTTTGTTGTAGCCATTAACTGGCGGTTGATGTTTGATGGAGCTACCAAATCCGAATCTACAATCGTCAGTTCTCCAATCCCGGAACGGATAAGAGTCTCGGCACACCAGCTTCCTACGCCGCCCACACCAAACAAAATGACTTTTTTCCCTTTTGCTTTTTGAATATAGTTTGCACCCAACAAAAGCTCTGTACGTTGGAAAATATCTTTTTCTATGCTCATTTCTTTAATTGATAGTTGGCAGTTGTTAATTCATAATTCATAACCGATAACCGATAACTGTTCACTGTCAACTGATAATTGTCTTTACCCGTTTTGGCTAATCATTATCAGTGATTTTTTATTGACAATGGTAATTTCTTTTCCGTTTACCTTTATTACTCCATCTTTGTCGAATTCAGTAAGAACACGGCTTACACTTTCGCGGCTTGTATCTACCAGATTCGCTAATTCGGCTTGAGAGAGTGGCAAATTGAACGTGTCGGATTTAAAAATATTGTCGGAAAATTCCAATAGGGCATCTGCCATGTTACCACGAATCAATTTCTGCGTTCTGTTGGCGCAACGGCGAAACGATTCCAGTTCGTTTTTACAGAATTCCTGAATGATTTCTCTTGTAAAGTCTTGATTGCCATATAAAATGTTTTCGAAAACATCAATGTCGATGTAGCAAACTTCGGCATCCGAAACGGCGGTCACTGAATATTGGTTTATCTTACTACCAAAAGTGGTTGGCAAGCCCAAGTAGGTAGGTGCTTTCACCATTTTTACGATTTGTTCGCTGTATGGACCTTTTAAATGAATTTTTGCAAGACCGGTTCGAAGAAAAATCACGTTTGTAGAGTATGTGCCCTGTTTAATGATGGAATCTCCTTTTTTTAATTTTAATTCCAAATGGTTTGCACTCAATTGCTCTAAAGTACAGTCACTTAACATGGATGTCGCTTTTGTCTTAAAAGGACAATTTCTACAATCGGTTGCCATGATTTTTTGGTTTTATAGTATTATTTGGCACAAATATATGCAATGTGATGCATATCACAAAATATTGTATCTACTAACACGGCATAATTGATATTAAATAAATATTTCTTGAATATATTTGCATAAATAATTCTCTAATTCAAATTCAATCTGTAAAATAAATTAAGAAATGGAAACTTCGCAAGAAATCACAATGCAAGAATTGCAAACGCAATTGGAAGCATTAAAAAAGAAAGTAGGCAAATTGGAAAAAGGCCGTAAGGACCAACTGTCGATGGCGGTGGTATCCGGTGATTTTGATAAGATTCTGGCAACAATGGTTATTTCTTTGGCAGCTGCAGCCATGGATACGCAAGTAAAATTGTTTTTTTCTTTCTGGTCTCTTTCAGCCTTGCGCGATCCGAAAAAAACACCTAAAGGAAAAGATTTTATTTCGAAAATGTTTGGAATGATGCTTCCAAAAGGTAAAAACCAACTGAAATTGTCGAACATGAACATGGCAGGTATGGGGCCAATGATGATTAAAATGTTGATGAAAAAGAAAAATGTTCTTTCGTTGCATGAAATGTTTAATCAGGCAGCTGAACTTGGAATTGAAATTACAATTTGCGAAATGTCGATGGACTTGATGGGATTCAAAAAAGAAGAGTTTATCGATTACCCACATTTACGCTACGCCGGTGCAGCCACTTTTGTTGCTGATGCTGGTGAGAGCGCAGTACAATTATTTATTTAAGACTTCAAAGAGAAAAAACAAATTAAAAATAACAATTAAAATTTTAAGATTATGTCAGTAGATTTAAAAAGTTTAAAAGCAAACTTAGTAGTAGACGCTCGTGGAACAGCTTGTCCTGGTCCACTTTTGGCTGCAAAAAAAGCAATTGGTGATATCGAATCAGGTGAAATTATGGAAATTCTTTCGGCCGACGAAGGTACAAAGAATGATATTCCACGCTGGTGCGAAAAAGTTGGGCACGAATATCTTGGTTTTTACGACGAAGATAGCTTTAGCCGTTTATTTTTAATCAAAGAATAATTTACTATTGCTAAGGCGTTTGTATCATGCGCCTTAGCAATCAATTCGAAAGCTTATGTCAACCGAAAAAAAATCTACGGAAACCAAATCACCAAAAATTCTGGTTTTCTCTACCGATAAGATATCCGACCCTGGAATAGATCAGGCCGGTTTAAGAAAAATACACTATTCTCCTTCCGTTTATGTCATTAACCTTCCATGTTCTTCAGGAGTTAAACCCCGCTGGATTCTTCATGCACTGGAAAATGGATTTGATGGTGTTTTTATAGCTGCCGATGGGCACGAATGTTCGTACAGTGCTAAATGCCCAGAGCATACGAACACGATTGTTGAAACTTCGCAGGAATTGATGAAGCAAAAAAATATCAATACCAAAAGAGTCAGAATGGCTGCATTATGCTCTGTTTGTGCTGAACCTTTTGCGAATCACATGGAAAACTTTAGTAAAATCTTAGCCGGAATTGAAGATTAAGTATATAATAACATTTAATAATATGTTTTACGAATACAACAATCAGAACAACATACTTGTAACTCGTAACTCGTAACTTCTCACTTGTAACTACTTATATCTGAATATCCGTATAAAAAATAATGAAGACAATGAATAAACACAATAAAGATTACGATGCTTTGGTCGTAGGAGGTGGAATTGCAGGTCAGGAAGCTGCGTTGAGCCTTGCCGATATGGGTCATCAGGTTTTATTGGTGGATAAAGCTTTATCGATCGGTGGGAAAATGATACAATTAAGCAAGGTGTTCCCAACCCTTGACTGTGCGGCTTGTATTACCACTCCCAAAATGTCGGAAACAGCTCGTCACCCGAATATCACTCTGATGTTGAACAGTGAAATCGGTTCAATAAATAAAGTAGACGGCAACTTCGAAGTGGCTATTGAGAAAAAGCCCCGTTATGTGGTAGCTGAAAATTGTACTGGTTGCGCTGAGTGTGAAGCAGTTTGCCCCGAAGTCCGTGACGACGACTACAACGCCAACCTTGCCGGACGCAAAGTCGCTTATATTCCTTTTAATCTTGCAAATCCACGTATTGCAACTATCGATCGTCAGGGACATTCTGCACCCTGCATCAACGAATGTCCGGGTGGCGTAAAACCTTACGGTTATATTACATTAGCCCGTAACGGACAATATGAAGAAGCTATGAAGCTTCATCTCGAAGATATACCATTTCCCGGAAGCTTGGGACGTGCATGTTATGCACCTTGCCAAAACGCTTGTACCCGTGGAAGTTTGGAAGGTCCTGTTGATATTCGTAAAACTAAACGTTTCTTTTCCGATTGGTATTACGAAAAATATCCTGAAGCTCCCGCTGTGGAAATTAAAGAAAAAACAGGCAAAAAAATAGCTGTAATTGGTTCTGGTCCTGCCGGAATTACAGCTGCTTATCATTTAGCGCTGAAAGGACATACTGTAAAAATTTTCGAAGCGGCTCCCGGAGCGGGAGGTATGCTCCGTCTTGCTTTACCGGAATATCGTGCTCCTAAAAATGTGGTAGACCGCGATTTACAAAATATCACCGTGCTTGGTGTTGAAATAGAAGTAAACAAAAAAATTACTGACCTGAAAGCTTTGAAAACCGAAGGTTATGATGCCGTATTTGTTTCGGTTGGTACACACGATGCGGTAACTTCCAGAACTGAAGGTTCGGAACTTTCCGGAATTATAGACTGTTTGAAATTCCTTCGCGAATCGAATATCGGTAAAAAAGAAGATCTGACAGGTAAACGTGTGATGGTTATTGGAGGAGGTAACACAGCCATTGATGCTGCTCGCACTTCATTGCGTTTGGGCGCTGAAAAAGTAACCGTTGTTTACCGTCGTAGCCGTGAAGAAATGCCATGTTTCGCTCCTGAAATTCATGAAGCTGAAGAAGAAGGCGTTGAAATTATGATTCTTCGCAATCCGGTGAAATATATTGGCGAAAACGGACATATAAAACAAGTTCAACTTGTAAAAATGCAGTTGGGTGAAAAAGATGCCAGCGGTCGTCGGAGTCCGGAACCTGTAAAAGGATCGGAATATATTGAAAATGTGGATTATGTGATTGAGGCTATCGGTTTGAAACCATCGACAAAACCGTTCGAAGGACAAATTGAATTGAATAAGAACGGAACAATCGTAGCCGATAAAAAAACGCTTCAAACTTCTGTTGATTATATTTTTGCCGGTGGCGATACCGTAACCGGAGCAACAACGCTTATCGAAGCTGCCGGACAAGGGAAAAAAGCTGCTTTCTACATGGATAAATATCTTCGTGGACTGGATATGATGGATTTCGAAGATGGTGACAAATTGCCAGCCATTGATAAATCCACAGTATTGAGCAAATATAAAGGAGACATTAAACCTGTTGTGGAAAATGCGATGATGCCGTTGGCTCAACGTGCAAGAAGCTGGGAGGAAGTGGAACAAACTTATACCGAAGCCCAGATGAAAGCAAACACCGAACGTTGTTTGGATTGTAGTAATTGTCGCGAATGTCATCAATGCGTGAATGCTTGTCCTGCTGAAGCAATCGATTTCAAACAAAAAACGGAAGTGGTGAGTACAACCGTGAAATCGGTAGTGGTAACTACAGGCTATCAGTTGTTTAAACCGGAAGGAAAACCGAATTACGGTTATAAAAAATACGCTAACGTTATCGACTCCATGCAAATGGATCGTTTGATTGCACCAACCCGTCCGTTCAACAACGTACTTCGTCCGGGCGATGGAAAAACTCCGGATAATATCGCTTACGTGTTGTGTACCGGTTCACGCGATTCGGCAATTGAAAACTCTGGTTGTGGTGCCGATTGTTCAAACAATCCTATCTGTTCGCAAATTTGCTGTATGTATTCTATTAAACAGGCTCAGTTGCTTATGGGTGCGTTACCAATGGCAGATATCACCATTTATTATATGGATATTCGTGCATTTGGTAAAGGTTACGAAGAATTCTTCCAGGAAGCGAAATCAATGGGAGTGAACTTTGTAAAAGGCAAAGTAGCGAAGATTCGCGAAAATGAAAATGGTAGTGGTGACCTTATCATTCGTTACGAAGATATTACCAAAGGCGTAGTGAAAGAAGCGAAACACGATGTGGTGGTTCTTTCCGTGGGTGTTGTCCCGAATAAAAAAGTGCCGGAAATGTTTAAAAATCAATTGCTGGAGTTGGACGAATTTAATTTCGTAAAACAAACCGACGAATTGATAAGTCCTTCACTGACCAGTATCGACGGAGTTTTCGTGGCCGGAGCAGCTTCAGGACCAAAAGATATTCCTGATTCGATTTTATCGGCAGGCTGTGCAGCAACCGAAGTGGATGCTTATTTGAACAGAAGCCCCCTAAATCCCCCGAAAGGGGACTTAAAGACTCAGCGTAATTTTACGACTGTTGCAAAATAAAACGTTTACAAATTATATTATCTTAAAATAAGATTTCTGAAATCCCCCTTTGGGGGAGTTAGGGGGTCGGATTATAATTATCATGAAAGAAAGAATAGGTGTATATATTTGTCATTGCGGCGGAAATATTTCCGATTACGTTGATGTAGAAGAATTGGGCAAAATGTTCCACAAAGAAGAAAATGTGGTCATTGCGAAAGATGTAATGTTTGCTTGTGCCGATTCTAATCAGAAAGACATGGTGCGCGACATTCAGGAAAACAAACTGGACGCTATCGTGGTTTGTTCCTGTTCGCCAAAACTTCACTTGCATACTTTCCGTGGAGTAGCTGCCCGTGCAGGATTGAATCCTTCGAATTATGTTCAGGTAAACATTCGCGAACAATGTTCATGGCCTCACAGCGATCATCCGCGTGAAGCAACCGTAAAAGCAGCCGGATTGATTCGTGCCGGTATCAACAGGGTTTCATTCTCCGAATCGTTGGAAGACATCCAACTTACCGTTAAGAAATCAGTATTGGTGTTAGGAGCAGGAGTTGCCGGAATGAAAGCGGCTATTGATTTAGCAAAATCAGGAAATGAAGTTTTTCTTGTTGAAAAAGATTATTTCGTAGGTGGACGTATTGCTCAGAAAGACAGTCTTTTCACTACCGGACAAAGCGGAAAACAAATCGTTGCTTTGTTGTACGAAGAAATTAAGAAACATTCGAATATCACTGTTTTCACAGGTACAACTATCGAGAAAGTTTCAGGAAGTTTGGGGAATTTCGGTATCGACCTGAAAGTGAAACCACGTTACATTAATGGTAAAGCCGACAAACAAGCGGTGAAACGTGCCATGGAAGAATGTCCTGTATCGGTGAGTGATGATTTCAACTTTGGATTAACGCAGCGTAAAGCCATTTATAAAAACTATCCCGAAGCATTACCTGATGTTCCGGTTGTAGACGCTGAATTGTTGAAAGATCAACCTGATTTTGTGGCGAAATTTGCTTCTACGCTTAATCTAAACGAGCAGGAAGAAACGATTTCTCTGATTGTGGGTTCTGTACTTGTAACTACAGGTTACGATAATTATCAACCCAAAGAAGGCGAATTTGGTTACAAAACAATTGATAACGTGGTTACTCTTCCTGAATTAAACCGTATGATGGAGTTGAATCCTGAAAAATTGGTTCATAACGGAAAGCAAATCAACAGTGTGGCGTTTATTTATTGTGTTGGCAATCGTCAGAAAAAAGGGGATAATAAGTATTGTTCACGTCAGTGCTGTACGTCTACTATTCATACTTCACTTCAACTGAAAGAAAGGTACAAAGATATTCAGATGTACCATGTATATCGCGATATAAGAACGTACGGTAAGCAGGAAATTTTGTATGCGAAATCATCTAAACAAGGCGATTTGTATCTGAAATATGAAGAAAAGGAAATGCCTGTAGTTGAAAAAGATGGAAAAGCTACAGTTGTAAAAGTAAAAGATTACCTGACTGCCAAAAAAGAAATGGAAATAGAAGCTGATTTGGTTGTTTTGGTAACCGGAATGGTAGCCCGCGAAGATTCTACGCATATTTCCGAATTATTCAAAATTCCGATTGGTCGCGATAAATTCTTCAACGAAATTCACCCTAAATTAAAACCGGTTGAAACCGTAATTAAAGGTGTGTACATTGGTGGAACTTGTCAGGGACCAAAGAATGTGAGTGAATCGGTTCAGTCTTCGTTGGCCGGTGCTTCGAAAATCACCGCGCTTCTTAAAAGTGGTACTGTAGCCGTTGACCCGATTATTGCCCGTGTTGATAGAGAAGCTTGTACATGGTGCGGTAAATGTGCGGATGTTTGCGATTACGGAGCTCTGAAAGTAATAGAAGTAGATGGCAAAAAAGTGGCTCAGGTGAACGATGCAGTTTGTACCGGTTGCGGAATTTGTGCTCCAATTTGTCCTGAAAATGCGATTGAGATTGCTCAATATACCGATAATGGCATCGAATCGATGATCGACGGATTCCTCGCTGATGTTCAGATAAAAGAAAAAGAAGCAAATGCCGGAGAGGAACAGGAAGAAGTAAAAGTAGGAATGAAAGAATATCCTCAGATATGGAAAGAAATTCTGGCCGGAATGACCGACGAAAAGAATTCCATTCCGCAAATTGCTGAAAATTCGAAACTGAATCGTGAAGTAGTTACTTACCACCTGATGACCATGAACCGTTATGGTGTGGTTGTTCCGGCAGGTATGGATGACAAAGAAATGTATTTCTATTATAAAAGGAAATAGAATCAAGAACCAAGAATCAAGATCCGGGATTCAAGATATCAGATGTCTTGTTTCCTGACTCTTGACTCTAAAATCTAAAAATTATGTCAAAAGTAAATCCAAAATTTGCAACTGAATTAAAAAAATACGGGTCGGATGACTTTAATGCCTGTTTCAATTGTGGCAATTGTACGGCAACCTGTTCACTCTCGACTGCCGATAGTTCGTTTCCACGTGAAATGATCCGATACACTACGCTTGGTTTGGAAGGTGAAATAAAAGCTTCACTAAAGCCGTGGGAATGTTATTATTGTGGTGAATGTAGTACCGAATGTCCGCGTGAAGCCAAACCGGGCGAACTGATGATGTCTCTTCGCCGCTGGTTGACAGCGCAATACGACTGGACGGGATTATCAGGACTAATGTATAAATCGTTGCCTGCCAGCATCACCGCTTTTATTCTCACTTTTGTAGGAGTATTGGCTTTTGCCTTCAATTCCAATTTCGACCTGGAGCACATGATGCATGTAGGACATATGTTCGAAGCCATTGCTATCGGAACAATTATGGTCGTAATTTTTATTCCGAACATAGCACGCATGTGGTACTTCACCATTTTACAACCGAAGGTTAAAGTTCCGTTTAAGAAGTACGTGAGCAGTCTGGGCGAATTTTTCGTAACTATGTTTGTTCAAAAACGAGCATTGGATTGCGATGATAATCGTTTCCGCTGGTTTGAACATTTCATTTTGGTACTCGGATATTTGTCCTTGTTATTTACAACAGTATTTCTGGATTGGTTTTCAACGGAATATGTTGCTGTAAATATCTTTGGTTATTTGGTGAGTGCCATTGTGTTTATTGTTACCATTGATTTTGTAAACAGCCGCATGAAAAAGAAAAAAGCCATGAATCAAAATTCACAGCCTTCGGACTGGTTTTTCGTTGTATGGTTGTTTCTCATGGGTTTGACAGCGTTTATGACACGTCTGTTTATTGATTTAGATATTATCGAATCAAACAAATGGTTGTATATTTTCCACCTTACAATCCTGGTTCAGTGGGCGTTGATCATTGTTCCTTTTGGAAAATGGACACACTTTCTGTATCGTTCGTTCGCAATGTATTTTGCGAAATTAAAAGAAAAATAATAGCATTTATTATCAGCGTTGTTGATAATAATACCCATGTTCATAGCATATTATTTAACGAAAAATGCCTCGCTGAAAAAGCAAGGCATTTTTTTATTGCTAATTTAACGTGAGTTCGACATAAGTAAATTACTCATCATCTACCAAAATAAGCTTTTAGAATCCTGAAAGGATTCAATGCGAATAACCACGGGTAAAACCCGTGGTATATGAGAATATACAACAAGAACCCTGAAGGGGTTCAATAACTACTATTTATATTTTAAACCCCTTCAGGGTTTAGGTTTGCTTTCATTAACTTCCACGGGTGAAACCCGTGGTTATTCACATTATAGTCCTTCGGACTTTTACAACAAAGGGGTTATCTCGTTTTGATAATTCTTATATTGAGCTCACGTTAATTTATTGATTTACAATTTTACTTCATTTACAAGTGACTTGCTATCTGCGAAATCCTGTATGTTTTGTAACGTAGTTTCTGCAATATTGTGTAGTGCTTCTTCAGTGAAAAATGCCTGATGCGAAGTTACAATTACATTATTGAACGAAAGTAGACGGGCAAGAGCATCATCGTCGAGAATTCGGTTCGAACGGTCTTCGAAAAAGTATTCGCTTTCCTCTTCATAAACATCTAATCCGGCAAATCCGACTTTATGACTTTTCAAACCATGTATAAGGTCATGAGTATTGATTAACTTTCCACGTCCGGTATTAATAATCATCACCCCATCTTTCATTTTCGAAATCGATTCCTCATTAATAATGTATTCCGTGTCTTTTGTAAGTGGGCAATGTAGCGAAATGATGTCCGAATTGTGGTAAATTTCATCCAGACTCACGTAACGAATGCCATTTTCATCTGCAAATTTTGTATCTGGATACAGGTCATAAGCTAAAATGTTCAAACCCATTGCCTGAAGAATTTTTATCAGGATTTTTGCTATTTTTCCGGTTCCGATAATTCCTGCTGTTTTTCCGGCCATATCGAATCCCAACAATCCGTTTAATGCGAAATTTCCTTCACGTGTACGGTTGTAAGCCCTGTGGGTTTTACGGTTTAGCGTAAGCATGAGCGCTAAGGTGTGTTCTGCCACAGCATGTGGCGAATATGCCGGTACGCGTACAACAGTTATTTTGCCTTTAGCAGCTTCTAAGTCAACGTTATTGTAGCCCGCGCATCTCAGGGCAATAAGTTTTACTCCATTCTCAACCAGCTGATCGATTACTTCTGCATCGGCAATGGCATTTACAAAAATGCAAACCACATCGATACCTTTGGTTAATGATACGTTGTTGATACTAAGATGTTCTCTAAAATAGCGGATGTTGAAGCCGAATTTTTTGTTTATTTTGTTGAATGAGGCTTCGTCGTAAGGTTTTGTGTCGAAAAATGCAATTTTTAAATTCATAATTTTTTGTTTATTTTGTTGAATGAGGCTTCGTCGTAAGGTTTTGTGTCGAAAAATGCAATTTTTAAATTCATATAGTAATTTTTGTTTACACTATTCAACAACCTTCGAATCGAAAAGTTTTTAAATGATGTAAAACAAACTGTATCCTATAAACGCAATCGAATGAAATATCAAAAAAGAGGTTTCATGAAAATTAGTTTCTCAATATCTATTCCTTTGAGAGGAACTGGAAGAGGCACGATAAGTGGAAATTTGGGAGGCATGCCATTCAATTTTGTTATTTCTACCATGGCAATACCCGAGCAGATTATGTCGAGAGTGTGTGCTGCAATGTACGACAAGTCAATTGTCAATCGTTTTTGAAACGGACCGCGATCTGTTACTTTCACAATTACTTCATGGTCGTTTTTTGGATTTCTGACTTTTAATATCGTCCCCAGCGGATAGGAACGATGAGCACACGTCATACTGTCGGGGTGATATTTACCTCCATCTGAAGTGTGTCTGCCTTTCAGGTTGCTGTTATAATACGTTGCATATCCGCGCTCTTGCGCCAGACAGCAAAACGATATGGAAACAAGAAGAAAGATTAAAATTTGTCGAATCATTAATGTTGAGAAATAGAATTACACACAAATATCGGAAATAGAATTTATATTTTCGAAAAACGAGCTGAATTTTTTAATTCAATATGAAATTATTGGCTTTTTTTTGAATTTGAAACTTACAGGATATAAATAAATGCCGATTGTTCGTTTCAACAAAAATTTGTACCTTTGCGCTTCTTAAAAACCAGCTCAAAATATGATCAAAACCGAACAACAATTTGACCAGGCAATTGCCATTTGCCGCGATATTTTTTTGAAAAAAATGAAAGATTACGGTTGTTCATGGCGTATTTTACGTCCTCAGTCGGTTACCGATCAGATATTTATAAAAGCCAATCGTATTCGAAGTATTGAAACAAAAGGGGTATCGAAAGTGGACGAAGGCATTCGTTCGGAACTGATTGCGATTGTAAACTATGGCATTATCGGTTTGATACAGTTGGAGCTCGGATTTTCGGAAACCGATGATTTGTCCTATGAAAAAGGCGTAGAATTGTATTCGAAATATCTTGATCGTGCAAAAAAACTGATGATTGATAAAAATCACGATTACGATGAAGCATGGCGTTCGATGCGTATGGAATCGTATACTGATTTGATTTTACAGAAAATTTACCGCACCAAACAAATTGAAGACAATAAGGGCAAGACGTTGATTTCGGAAGGCATCGATGCCAACTATTACGATATGATTAATTATGCCGTTTTCGGTCTAATAAAAATTGAAGAGCAGTCTGTAAGCAACTGATGAAACATTCAGAAAATATAAATCCTGTGTGACCGCAATGTTACAGTGTAAATGACAAAGTAATAAACTCCTCAGATATATGGGGAAATAAAACAAAAAATCATGAACATAAATTACCGGAGAAGCAAACGTAGTGAAATAGTAGATAAAGTGATAAAGATATTTTTACCTATTATTCGCATATTGCTGGGTCTGGTGTTCATTTTTTCAGGATTTGTGAAAGCGATTGATCCGCTGGGCTCTACCTATAAATTTGACGATTATTTTATTGCTTTCGGTGGGTTCTTTGAAATTTTCACCAATATCTCGTTTCCGTTAGCCATTTTACTTTCCACTCTCGAACTGGTTATTGGTTTTAGTCTGGTTTTTAAAATACATATGCGTTTATCCAGCATTTTGGCATTCCTTTTTATGCTGGTAATGACGCCACTGACGCTTTATATCGCTATTAAAAGTAACTTGGTGACCGATTGTGGTTGTTTTGGCGATGCGCTGATTATCAGTAACTGGGCTACTTTCTATAAAAATGTTGCACTGATTTTAATGGTTGTCTTTGTGTTGGTTTATCAAAAACAAATTCATTCTCTTTTTACGAAATCAGCTCAAAAGGTTTTATTCATATTATTCATTTTATTTGGTATCGGGTTGTCGGTCTACTGTTACCGTCATTTGCCGCTAATCGATTTCCGTCCATACAAAGTGGGAGTGAATATTCCAAAAGCAATGGAAATTCCTGAAGGTGAAAAAGGAGATGAATATCTGACAACTTTTATTTACGAAAAGGATGGTGTTCAAAAAGAATTTACATTGGAAAATTATCCGAAGGGAGACAGTACCTGGAATTTTATCGATCAGAAAACAGTATTGGTAGCAGAAGGATTCAAACCGAAGATTCACGACTTTTCGATAGTAGATGCCAATTACGATGATATAACAGGTGATGTGTTGGCCGATGCAGGAAGAACCTATTTGTTGGTTATGTACGATCTGGAAAAAACATCAGAAGAAGGAGCAATAAAAGCAGAGAAAATTTATCAGGAATCGTTGTTGAACGGAACGAAGTTTTATGCGCTTACAGCTTCTACGGATGATGTTGTTCAAAATTTCAGAGAGAAAACAAAAGTAACTTATCCGTTTTGTAAAACCGACCCTATTACACTTAAAACCATTATTCGTGCTAATCCGGGATTGGTATTGATCAAAAACGGAACGATTGAAGGAAAGTGGAACTGGAGAGATTTTTAAAAGGTAGATTTTAGATGAATAAACCAAACTATTGAAAATGGGAAAAAAGATTTTGCTGATTTTATTTCTTGGTTTTAGTAGCTTTATTTGTGCACAGGAGTGGATTGTTCCTAGACTCGAACCCATTTATCCTGCACACGAATTTCGGTTCGGGATAGGAGTAAAACCATTCGAAGCGGCAGCGGTTGCAAGGAATTTTATGAATTTTGACATGATTGAGATCGAAAATAATTTCATTGAATTTGATGTACCGGATTATTATCGTGGAACTAGATATACAACTAATGCACTTTTTGGAGAATATTCATATCAGGCAAATAAATGGATAGGATTAGGTGTAACGGCTGTCTATTTCTCGTATTACAGTAAGTATCATGATGAACAGACTGATTTACAGGTTGGTTTTAATCAAATAAGTCATTTGTCAGTCTATCCGACTTTACGCTATACCTGGTTGAAAAAAACTTCATATAGTCTTTACTCATCATTTGGAATGGGACTTAGAACGGTAATTGAATACGATGATTTGAGATATAATACGACCATAAATGGTAAAATTAAGTTGGCTGCCCAATTTACTTTACTGGGCTTCACAATAGGGAAAGATGTGTTTTGTTTTTCCGATTTATCAACGGTTGGTACACAGGGAATTATTACAATTGGTTTGGGTTATAGATTACAAAAAGCAGTACAACGATGAAAAAGGTAATTTTTTATTTGCTGTGTCTAATAACATTTGTGCTGATTCCGGCTTGCGAAATTGAAGAGGCTGAACCAAAACCTGATTTTGCGAAGCCTGCCAGCCAAATGTTTTATTATAGCAGTGCCAATATTTTTGATAAGATGCGTTTGTTTGACAAGATGCTTTTTCTTGAAAGTTATCTCGATATGAATGACACTTTACAGCAGGAGAGTTTTATTAAAGATTATTTTCAATACAGAATTGAAAAAGAATCTGTTGGTAAATACAATTTTGTTGAATTGATAAATAACGAAGTAAGATATACAATCTTTACGGATGAAGCATCAATTTATTCTATAGGTACTGAATGGCATATTTTAGAATATCCGGGAGATAGTGTTTGTAAAGTGAAATATTTAGGGGGTAATGAGTGGAAATTAAACAAAACAGAAACCAATTACTATGGTTTTAACGAAGATATCGAACTTGTTTTTAAATTGAATGATACGATTGCACCGTTGCTTTTTCAAACTGGAAATTTTTGTGTTTTTGGCAATGGGGTACTTAATACAGCTGGAAACTATTTATCTTCAGTACAAATTTCCTATAACATAAAAGACTCTTTAGTATACAGTCCGATATCGAAAAATATTTTGGAAGGAAATCTGGAATTAGAAGGCGAAAATAAGGAGGATCATAAACTGATTTCTGCTGTTGGTACATTTCTGGGAGGTGATTTGGATGAAGTTAAATATCAGGTGCTTTTTAATAACCGAACAAAAACATATCAAAATTATTTAGGGATTTGGTATCTATGGTAAATTAAATAATTGGATTTATAATATAAATTTTTTAAAGTAAAAAAGATGAGAAAAAACATTGTTGCAGGAAACTGGAAAATGAACAAAACCCTGCAGGAAGGATTGGCTTTAGCCACCGAATTAAACGAGGTATTAGCTGGTGCGTCATTGAAATGTGACGTAGTTATCGGAACTCCATTTATCCACTTGGCAAGCGTAACTGCTGCTGTTGACACTAAAGTTGTTGGTGTGGCTGCTCAAAACTGTGCTGCTAAAGAATCAGGAGCTTACACAGGTGAAGTAAGCGCTGCTATGGTAAAATCTACCGGTGCTGAATACGTAATTCTTGGACACTCTGAACGTCGCGAATATTACGGAGAAACAAGTACTATTTTGAACGATAAAGTGGCTTTGGCTTTGGCAAACGGCTTGACTCCAATCTACTGCTGCGGTGAAGCGTTGGAAGTTCGTAACGCAAACGAACAAAACGCATTCGTAAAAACTCAGTTGGACGAAACTGTTTTCAACCTGAGCGCAGAAGATTTCGCTAAAATCGTGATTGCATACGAACCAATCTGGGCTATCGGAACCGGTGTTACTGCTTCTACAGAGCAAGCACAAGATATGTTGGCTTATATCCGTGGTTTGATTGTTGACAAATTCGGAAAAGAAATGGCAGAAAACACTTCAATTCTTTACGGTGGAAGCTGTAACGCTAAAAATGCTCCTGAATTGTTCTCTCAACCTGATATCGATGGTGGTTTGATTGGTGGTGCTTCGTTGAAAGTAGCCGATTTCAAAGCTATTATTGATGCTTTTTGATAAAAACTTTTAGTCGTTGAGGTACGAAATACCAAAACGTTTTGAAGATAACTTGCAAAAAAATCCTGTAAATAAATTTTACAGGATTTTTTTTATACTTTTGTGCCACCAAAAAAACTAATTTACACGAATTTGTTATAAGTTATTCATCGCAGTGTTATTAAAGCTTTACGATACGAATCCTAATCCGGCACAAATTCGCCATATTGCCGAAGTATTGCGAAATGGGGGTGTCATTATTTTTCCTACCGATACGGTATATGCCTTTGGTTGCAGTATATTCAATTCGAAAGGTGTTGAGTTTATTACGAAAATAAAAAATCACGACTCCAAACGCAACGATCTTTCGTTTATTTGTCATGAGTTGAGTGAGGTAAGTGAATATGCCAAAATGGACGATATTTCTTTTAGACTTATGAAAAAGAATTTGCCCGGTCCATTCACTTTTTTGCTGAACGGAAGTAGTAAACTCCCCAAACTGTTTAAAAACAAGAAAACCGTAGGTATTCGTATGCCAAACAATTCCATCGCATTGTCTATTGTTCGTGAGTTGGGAAATCCGCTTATGACCAGTTCGATATTTACGCGCGAGGATAGTAGCGAATATATTACCGATCCGGAATTAATTGACGAAATTTACGGAAATCAGGTGGATTTGGTAATCGATGGTGGTTTCGGTGGGCTGGTTCATTCTACAATTGTCGATTGTACACAAGATGAACCCGAAATTATCCGCGAAGGGGCAGGAGAGTTGGTAGATTAAAATTACGTTAAGTCAAAGCAATTCAAATAATATTTTTAGAACGCAAATTACGCAAATTACGCAAATTGTCGCAAATAAAAATTTGTTTCAACTTAAATTTATGAAACACGTAAGTTTGCGTTTATTTGCGTAATTTGCGTTCTTTATTGAAATAGTATTGTGGTTATTTGCGGTTTAAATGCCAATCAAGGTTAGCTAATTCTCAACTGAAATTTGTAACTTTGCATTTCTTTTTTTGTAAAACGAATGTCATATCAAACATATACGCTATCTAACGGTCTCCGAATAATTTTTAAACCGGATAATGCAGCGGTTTCATATTGCGGATTGGTTATCAATACCGGTTCGCGCGACGAAGAGGAGAATGAGCATGGAATGGCTCATTTTATTGAACACATGCTGTTTAAAGGTACAGCAAAGCGTCGTTCGGGTCATATTATCAATCGGTTGGAGAATGTGGGCGGCGAACTGAATGCCTATACTTCGAAAGAAGAAACCGTAGTTTATGCTACTGTTTTAACTGAATATTTTGAACGGGCAATGGAACTGATTGCCGATATAACGCTGCATTCGGTATTTCCTCAAAAGGAAATTGATAAAGAAGTGGTGATAATTCTTGACGAGATACAATCTTATAATGATAGCCCTTCAGAACTGATTTACGATGATTTTGAAGAATTGATTTTCGCCCGCCACACCATAGGACATAACATTTTGGGTGAACCCGAACTGTTGCGAAAATATAAAACAGCCGATGCATTTAATTTCGTCAAAAAACATTACAAACCGGATGAAATGGTATTTCTGGCTATGGGTGATTTGAACTTTGAGAGATTAAAACGCTGGGCTGAAAAATATTTCCGGACTGAAAATGCTGAAAAACGAATTCTTAACCGTCAGGCTCCGCTCGATTATGTGCCAGCTCACGTAGAAATCGAAAAAAATACGCATCAGGTACACTGCATGATTGGCAACAGGGCGTACGATCTATATCACCCAAAGCGGTTGGGGATGTATTTGCTCAATAATATTCTGGGCGGACCAGGGATGAATAGTTTGCTGAATTTATCGCTGAGAGAAAAGCATGGGTTGGTTTACAATGTAGAATCCAGTTTCCAGCCATTTACCGATACCGGAATGTGGAGTGTTTACTTTGGTTGTGATGTCGAAAATGCGCAAAAATGTGAGCAGCTGGTTTATAACGAACTACAAAAACTGAGAGAACAGCTTATTCCGGATAGCGCGTTGAAGAAATACAAGTTGCAACTGATGGGGCAGCTGGCTATTTCGATGGAACAAAAAGAAAATCTGGCGCTCAGCCTAGGCAAAAGTTATCTGCGTTATGGTAATATAGAGAGCATGGAGGAAATGAAGCAAAAACTGGATCAAATTACTTCTGCCGATCTCAAAGAAATAGCTGCAGAGATATTTGCTCCCGATAAATTGTCCGTTCTCAGATACAATTGACAGTTTATAATTCATAATTAACCATTAACCACTAATAATTGACCATTGGACATTGCTTATAAAGAATGTTTGGAAACAAAATATTGGTTGTCGTTGTTGAATGATACAGGTTTTATTGACGAGAAAATGTTTTTAAGCTTGCATAATGATGCTGACGAAATTGCAAAAATGCTCTTTTCAATAATAAAAACCTCCAGAATAGATAAGAAAACTGCTGACTGATAACTGATAACTGTTCACTGATCACTGAAAAAAATGAAACTTGAAGATTATATAAATTCTCACTCTGAAGCCGAACCCGAATTTCTGGCAAAGATTAATCGCTCAACGCATTTGCGCATGATTAATCCGCGAATGCTTTCAGGGCATTTTCAGGGACGTGTTTTATCGATGTTCAGCCACATGATAAAACCGGAACGAGTACTCGAAATAGGAACATTTACAGGATATTCTGCTTTGTGTTTGGCAGAAGGAATGCCCGATAACGGTATTCTTTACACTATCGATTGCGACGACGAGCTGGAAAGTTTTATTCTTCAAAATTTTGAAGCGTCGGAACACAGCAAAAAAATGAAACTGATCATCGGTGATGCGCTTGAAGTTATTTCAGGACTGGACGAAACATTCGATTTGGTTTTTATCGATGCTGATAAAGCGGAATATCAGGCTTATTACGAAGCTGTATTGCCTAAAGTAAAGAAAGGCGGATACATTCTTGCTGATAACACATTGTGGGACGAGAAAGTGCTGAAACCTGTTGACCCGAAGGATAAAGATACGATTGCCATTCTGGAGTTCAACAGTTTTATATCCACCGACCAACGAATTGAAAAAGTGTTGCTGCCCATTCGTGACGGCTTGACTTTGATGAGAAAGAAATAATTAAAACCATATAAAGAAATATGTATATTTACGAATTGGAGCTGAAAGTACGCGATTATGAATGCGATATTCAGGGCGTGGTGAATAATTCGGTGTATCAAAACTATTTGGAACATACAAGACACGAGTTTTTGGAAGAGAATAACATTAGTTTTGCAGAATTACACAACAGAGGAATTGATGCCATGGTGTCGAGTATTGAAATTGCGTATAAAACTCCATTAAAACCAGGTGATAGTTTTATTTCTAAACTTTATGTATCGAAAGAAGGTGCCCGCTACGTTTTCCATCAGGCTATTTTCCGTAAATCGGACGAAAAGCTGGCTATTAAAGCAAAAGTAAACGCTGTGGTAGTGGTAAATGGAAAATTGACAGCGGCTTTACCAGAATTTGATGAACTGGTGGCTCGTAGCGAGCTTAAGTTTGCATAAACTTTTCAACCGTTTTGTGTGTTTATCAGAGAAACAATCAAAAATTAAATTTATTAAATCAGTATAAGTAAGATGAATGAGTTTTTAGAAACTGAAGAAAATATTGTAAAGATGCTGAAGACGGTATTCGATCCGGAAATACCGGTTAACATATACGATTTGGGCTTGATTTATAAGATCGATTTGGAAGAAAACGGACATTTGACGATCGATATGACTCTCACGGCTCCAAATTGCCCTGCTGTTGATTTTATTGTGGAAGATGTGCGGATGAAAACCGAAGGCCTTATGGGCATAACAAGCGTGGATGTGAATATCGTGTACGATCCGCCCTGGGACAAAAGTATGATGAGCGAAGAAGCTCAGCTTGAATTGGGATTCCTTTAAAAAATAGTTTATTGTAATTTTGTTGTAAATGGCGATCAAACGGTAATTAACCAAAGTTGACCGTTCACCGTTTACTGTTCACCGTTTACCGTTGTATTTATGGTTTATTTCCTTTCCGACGCGCATCTGGGTTCACGACTGATAAAAAATCGGCGGGCACACGAAAAAATGATAGTTGACTGGCTCGACAGAATAAAGGAAGATGCGTCGTCTATTATCCTTTTGGGCGATATTTTTGATTTCTGGTTCGAGTACAGTACTGTTGTACCGAAAGGATTTGCACGCCTTTTAGGAAAGCTGGGCGAATTGGTCGATAAAGGAATTGATATCCATTTCTTCACAGGAAATCACGATATTTGGGCTTTTAGCTATTTCGAAGAAGAAATCGGATTGATAGTCCATCGTTCGCCGGTGGTGATAGAGTTGGATGGGAAAAAATTCTATCTCGCGCATGGTGATGGATTGGATGCCAACGACCATGGTTTTAAACTTCTCCGAAAGATATTTCACAGCAAAGCAGCTCATAAAATTTTTGGATTGATTCCTCCTCGTTTAGGGCAGGAATTGGGTTACAATTGGTCGCGTAAGAACCGGGAAAAGATTCTTCATTTAGAAAATAAGTATCTTGGCGAACATCGGGAAGCACTGGTTGTTTATGCCAAGAATTATTCCGAAGCGCATCCCGATGTTGATTTCTTTGTTTTCGGACATCGCCACATTCCGCTGGATTTACAAATCAAAAACAATAAACGAGTTGTCATTCTGGGTGACTTTGTGTCCGTTTTCTCTTACGGAGTTTTTGATGGTAACGATTTTCGTCTGGAGTATGTAGATGGTGTCCCTGATGATACCATTTATTTTCATTGATCTATATCTGATTCAAATTTTTGATAAATAGTAAAAAGAGGCTGACTCAATTTTTATTTTGAGACAGCCTCATAACGCTTGCCAGCAACCCCAAAGCATTGACCTTTAAACCGCTTGAACCTGAGTATTTAAGCGGTTTTTTGTTGCCCTTTACTCACATTTGTTTGCAGCTGTATATTTTTTTATTGTTGTCCGATATAAAAATATATTGTTTAAAATCATCCCGTATCTGTCTAAAAATCAGATGCGGGATTTTTGCTTTATAAAACCAAGCCCCCCATTATATTGGAAAAATGCTCAATTGCATTTCTCGCTTGTATG
>QKGU01000186.1 GCA_003250325.1 Paludibacter sp. | reverse complement strand
TATTCAGGTCGCCCAGCTTTAGCCGTCGCCCGGCCAGCTCTGCTTTTCTGAATGTTTCTTTTGCCCGGGTATAATCTATTTGTTTAAAATGATCCATTTATTTTGTTTGAATGTAGGTACAAGTTACGGTATTTCTTTTTTACAGCGAGCAGGCTGCCACAATATTTTATAAACAATTCGGTGTGGATTGTTGAAATAAGGTTGAAAAGGTCGCTGGTATCAATTAATTCATTATTACAAATTCTCTAAAATTATCTTTGTCAATCACTTTACTTTCTGCGTCGTATGATTCAACAAATGTTTTAGGCAATTTTGTATTCTTTTTCTTAATCCATTTAAATTCATATCCGGTTATCTTGCCACTTTCTTCCTCTACAAAATCAACTTCTTGTTGTTGTTTGGTCCTCCAAAAATATGTTCGGGCAAGACTCTCTTTATACTCAATTTGTTTTATCCTCTCAGAAATTAAAAAGTTTTCCCACAACGCACCTTTATCTGTTCTTAATTCTATAGGATTAAAATTCCCGATAACCATGTTTCGGATACCGTTATCGTAGAAATAAATTTTCTTGTTAGTTTTGATTTCATTTCGAACATTTCGACTAAAACTTCCTAATTTGAATATAATGTATCCTTTTTGAAGAATATCAATGTATTTACTAATCGTGTTTTTATCAACTTGGACAATCTGAGCTAATTCTGAATAGTTTACTTCACTCCCTAACTGAAGGGCTAATGCTTGAACCAGCTTGTCAAGCACTTCTGGTTTTCTAATATCCGAATATGATAAAATATCCTTGTATAAATAGCTATTCACTAAATTCCGCAGAACACTAATTTCATCTCCTACATTATTTAAAACATCAGGGTAGAATCCATAAAGTAATCTGTTTTCTAACTGTTGCTCTGAATTCAAAAATCCATGATGGTTTTCGAATTCTTCCCAAGAAATTGGAAACATTTGATATTCCCACTTTCTGCCAGTTAATGGCTCATTTATTTTGCTTGTTAAGTCAAAAGAAGAGGAGCCACTTGTAAATAATTGGACATCTTTGAACCTGTCTGTAATAATTTTCATAGTGAGCCCAATTCCTTCAATTCTTTGTGCTTCATCGATAAATATAAATTTATATTTACCTATAATTGCTCGAATTTGTTCTGTATTCGGTTCGGTTAACAGTGTTCTTGTTTTGGGGTCATCTCCATCAAGTAGTAAGTAGTCTTTTGTTTCAAGTATTGATTCAATAAGAGTTGTTTTTCCTACCTGTCTTGGACCAATAACAATGATAGCTTTTCCTGAACCGATTTTCCTTTCAATTTTTTCTATTAAATATCTTGGATACATTCTCTTTTTTATTCAAAAGTAATACTTTTAATGATTGTATTCACTTAAAGTTATATTTTTTGTGTGGTTAATATCGTTTCTATTACTCCCGCTATGGTTGTTGTTTGCTCTTGTAGAAGTTGAAAATATAAATGAAACGAACATGTTATTGCGATCACAAAAACCAATGAAGATAATTTTCGGCAACAGGTGAGTTTCATCAGGTAGTTAAAAACAAATTATCTTCTGGTGTAAAATTGAATAAAATGCCCCACCAGTAATCATGGTGGGGCACTTTATTAATTTCTCGGAATCGTATGATTTTCTATCGGTTGATTGTGATTAGAACCGGAATCCAAGCGTAAAGGTGAGATAATCCTGACGGGTTTCAAATTTAGCCATTGGGGCATCCACCGAAGCCGGAACATCGTACAGTTCCATGTGAATTTCGTTGTTTGCGTATTGATAGGCCATGTCGAAGAAGAACCCGTCCATCTTCCACCCAAAACCTAATGAGTAGGTTTGCGTTTTCGCAAGTCTGTTGAGTTGAGGGTTGATACTTACATCTCTGTTAAACACGTTGGGGTAGTTTTCGAAACCGCCCCTCAGGCTAAAGTTGTTGGTAAGCCGGTATTCAGCACCGATATGCAGGTTTCCTACAGCGTTGTAGGCTTCTTCAATAGCTTGATTTTCGTCAAGAAAGTTATAACCGTCGCCACCATCGCGTAATTTCATGGTCGAATAGTCCACATATTCATAATCCACACTGATCAATCCGGCTTTGCCAATTACGTAGGCTGCACTGAAAATGGCTTTCATCGGAGTTTCCAGCTTGTAATCGTAGTCGCCATAAGGGGAATAGGCTTCATAATTTGCCGATCCGTCAGCATAGGTAATATACGATTCCATGGAATTGTCATAAGCATCGTGCAAATCATAGAACGTAGGTGAATGAAAAGCAAATCCTAAGCGCAACGCATCAACGGGTTTGAAAATAGCACCCAGTTTGATATTGAACCCCGTTCCAGTAGTTTTTAGGTAAGAGTGAAAAGCATAATCATTCAGATAGGTTGTAAGATTTGCAGATCCATAATCAATATCATACTCGTATAAACTGGTCGTTTCTTTAAAATAAACATCATGAATGCCAATGGTTGCCCCCACATAAAATTTGTGGTTAAAATTAGCGGCCAGCGAAAGTACATATTCATCTACACTCCCTCGTTGGGAGAAAGTTTTTCGTTGGGAATGTGGATAGTTTGTGAAGTCATCCGTGAATGGGTTTATTTGTATGTCGTGAGCATATACATTGTTTTCGTCGCTATATATCAGGTCGGTTCCAATGTCGGTAGCATCATCGTAAGCTGCCAGTTGTTCGTAATACGGATCTAAATTTGAAGGAGCGTATCCGTCAGCATTCAATGTAAATAAGTCCAACATCGAAGACGCAGCACCTTCACCTTCTACCAGTTTTTCGAGGTTAAAGTTGTTCATGCGGTTGTAGCCAATGCCGAAGCTAACGCTCACCAGTCCGCTTTGGCTGTTCGAATTGGAGTTGAAATTGGCGACATAACCAATATTGGGAACACTCACATTATATTTCGAGTCGGTCATGGTGCGTCCCAGGTACGAGCCATCTACTTCGGTTTTCCCAAACATGGGGGTAAACACAAACTCACTGCTTCGGTAAAGTCCAAGTCCGGCAGGGTTAATGCTGGCCGAGGTAAAGTCGCCGCCAAGCGAGCCGAAGGCGTTACCCATTGCTGTTGCCCGGGCAGTACCTTGCAAACGGTAATCCGAAAGGCGCAGGGCATCAACCATATTTTGGGCAAAAACAGTTGAACTGAATAGTAAAAGTATGCTGATATAAAAATATTTTTTCATGGCGATTGATCAGTTAAATTAAACATCTTTTCATCCAACATTCGGGTGGTTGTGCATTATCTGCGGCCACTACCGCTACTTCGTG
>QKGU01000066.1 GCA_003250325.1 Paludibacter sp. | reverse complement strand
AAATAAGCAGAACAACCAACCTCCCAGAGCAAATATATTTGCCGTACTGAAACCATACAAGCTGATGATTTTCGGATTGGTTCTGTTCGCATTATTAAGCAACGGCGTAAACCTCATTATCCCAAAACTGATTTCGAGAGGAATCGACGATTTTTCGGCAGGTAACTTTTCTTACATGCGTTTGATCATTGAATTCATGACCGCTTCGCTGGTTATTTTGATTTTTACTTTCTTACAGGGTTTGCTGCAAACCTACGCTTCGGAACGTGTTGCCAAAGATCTTCGCTCAAAAGTCGCCGACAGAATATCCCGACAAAGTTTTACGTTTATTCAGCAATCTAATCCATCTAAACTGCTGACCAATCTTACGTCCGATGTGGATTCTGTGAAAATGTTTGTGTCGATGGCAATTGTTTCGCTGTCATCATCCATTTTTATTATTATTGGTGCAGGCATTTTGCTTTTCACTATCAATTGGGAGTTGGCGCTTTCCATTTTGACCATTATTCCGATTATCAGCGGAGCCTTTTATCTTATTTTCAGAAAAGTGGGAGTTTTGTTCAAAAAGAGTCGCGAAGCTATTGATTGGCTGAACAAAGTTATCAACGAAAGTATAATGGGAGCCACTTTGGTACGGGTACTGAACTCGCAGATACAGGAATATAACAAGTTTTTGGATGCGAACACTCAAGCTAAAAACTTAGGAATTTCCATTCTTAAACTTTTTGCCACATTGATTCCTATCGTGGTTTTCGTGAGTAATCTTGCCACGTTGGTTATATTGATGCTGGGCGGACATTATGTAATTACCGATGCCATGACACTCGGCGATTTTGCCGCTTTCAACTCGTATCTGGTTTTGCTCATTTTCCCGATTATCGTTATTGGATTTATCAGTAATTTTATCGTTCAGGCTTCGGTTTCTTACGGGCGAATTTCGCAGGTGATCGATGCTCCAAGAGCTGAAGAAAAAGGAACTATTACTGCAAAGCTGAATGGAGATATTGAAATGCAAAACATTACGGTAAAATACGGCGACAAACCGGCTTTAAAAAACATATCGTTCAAAGTAAAAGCCGGAAGTAAAACCGCTGTTATCGGTCCGACAGCGGCAGGAAAATCGCAAATGCTGTATTTGCTCACAGGCTTAATTCAACCTAACGAAGGAAGTATTTTATTCGATGGCATAAATATCAACGATTATATCACGGAAACATTTCAGCATCAAATCGGATTTGTGTTTCAGGATAGCGTTATGTTCAACATGAGTCTGCGCGAAAACATTGCTTTCAACGAAAATGTGACCGACGAATCGATGAACAAAGCCATACAAACCGCCGAATTGAGCGACTTTGTTGATACTTTGCCGCAAGGATTGGAAACGGTTGTGAGCGAACGTGGAACAAGCCTCTCGGGTGGACAAAAACAACGGATTATGCTGGCAAGAGCATTGGCACTAAATCCGAAAATCCTCCTTCTCGACGATTTCACGGCACGTGTTGATACTCAAACAGAACAAAAAATTCTGGAAAATGTAGCAAAAAATTATCCTGAAATTACACTCCTTTCAGTCACTCAAAAAATTGCTTCAATACAAAATTACGAACAAATTATTTTGTTGGAAGAAGGGGAAATTCTTGGTTCCGGAACGCATGAATATCTGATGGAAACAAGTCCGGAATATGTTCAGATTTTTAATTCTCAACGCAGCACGAATCATTATGAGCTATAATCTCAACAT
>QKGU01000122.1 GCA_003250325.1 Paludibacter sp. | reverse complement strand
TTCAAAAGGATGATGAATAAATGGAAATCATCTTTTTGGCTCGAATTTAAAATACAAATTGTTGACTTGATAAAAGCTATGTTTTACCAAATCAACAATAATATAATACGAAAATGGGCTTTTTAAGGCTCGACTAATTATATCCGGCAAAGTTATCATCGATAGACTGTTTTTGCTCTGACGACCAACGCACAGATAAATATCTGCGCGAGCGGGGAAAGGATGTTTTATACACACCATTATTTTTCAGTGCACTGAGATATTTTATGAAGAATCTGATCGGTGCGATTCAACAAATTTCCTTTGACTTCTAAGGTTTCGACACCAAAGTCCCCTATCCAATCGTTGAGTATTTCATTTACCTGATATCTGAGCTCCGGCAAATCCGATTCACCACACGTTATCAAATCGGGCTCTTCAATGGGGACAAATACAAGGAGGTCAACGTCCGACATTATCCTTTCAACCTTATTATAGAGTGATTGAATATTTCCGGATCTATCGAGGGCATGAATATATGCCAGAAAATCAATTGGACATCTGTCGAAAATTACATTGTCGGTGTCAATCGTAATTTGTTTTATGGAATGTTCGAGTTGTGCAATAAAATCATCGGCATCCGGTATTTCGGAAAACGCGAACCCTAATTCTTCCAACTCGTAATAAGGTTCTTGCAGAAACTCATAACCAGCAAGAGACTCTTGAAGTTTTTCTGCTAATGTGGTTTTACCAACCCTATGTGCTCCTGTTATGGCTATTTTCATTTATTTGTTGTATATTTATTGTTTTTGCTTGCGCGGATATTTATCTGTGAGAGCCATTTCACTTTTCGCTTTTAGTACTTTTAAAATAATCGGAAATTAAAAGTAGCAATTTATTTGTAATGGTTCTCTCATCATCGTTAGGCGACAAAACAATATGAGTATTGCAATATATTATGCATTTATCTAAGTCCTCACCTGTTAGTTTACTTATTTCAACAATAAACTGGCGATTGATTTGCCAGTATATATTTTGAGAGAAAAAGATACTGTTTGACTTGAGTTTTGCAAATCTGCGCTTGAATCTTTGTTCTTTACTGAAATAAGTGAAAGGGTGCGATAGGTCAGACAGAAAATTTAAAGCCTTTGAAATTTTAGTTTTCTTTTTTTCAGCAACTACCTGTACCGAACGAAGCTGATAAGTAAGTGGTTGCATAAGTACATTACTCTTTGACGAATCAGTAAGCAAACCCTGAACGCTCAACAAACGAGGACAATAACCTATTGCAGTGATTATTAAAGTGTCCTCGCGCAAACAGCCGAATTCGAACTTTCCATCAATGTCAGCTACAGTTACCCTGTTTCTCGACAACTTGATTGTTGCATTAGGAACAGAATTTTTAGTCATTCCATCCAACACAACCCCCTTGATTGTTATGATTTTTTGAGCAGAGATATGATCTATTAAAACAATTTGTCCCATTAGAAATACAATGCATGTAAAAATGACAGTCCAACGACTACATACTGAATTCATATACACTTTTGATGTTTATTTATGTATTTAAAGAAAATAACTATCGGCTTTTGCACCAATAGGAAATTCTTAGTTTTGCAAGTGAAAAACCATGAATTTACTCCCGACTACCGGATTCCCTCATTAAATGTACAAAGCCTCGCCCGCTCGCGCGGATGGGCTCAAAGTTAACAACTATTTTTTGACTTTTGTTAATTTGAATAATAAAAAAACCTAACAGGTTTTTGAGATCTGTTAGGTATTTTTGAATTTTGAGATGGAGTTATTTCTCAAACAGTTTCTTTGCCAAATCCGGACGTTTCATTTTCTGCAAATCTTTTATTATCGCGTTACGGTATTCCGATTTGTACCAGAAGAAGAATTTTCGCTGCTCCAGCTTTTCGTTTTTGTTTCGGGCGGTATATATTTCTTCTAGCGTGTACGGATGATAGCCCGAATAATAGATCTCAGTGGCTAGTGTCATAGGAGTTGGCGTGAAATCCTGCACTTGCTCCAGCCGGAAATCGTATTTCTTCGTTAATGCAGCCAAATCGGCCATATCTTCGTTGTGGCAACCCGGATGACTGGAAATAAAATACGGAATCAGTTGTTGGTTCAATCCTGCTTCGCGGTTTATTCTGTCGAATTGCGCTTTAAACTTCCCGAAATAATCGAAACTTGGTTTCCGCATAATATTCAAAACCTTGTCGGAGGTATGTTCGGGCGCAATTTTCAATCGGCCGGAAACATGATTGGTAATCAGTTCGCGGGTATATTCTTCGTGACTTTTATTTGTTTCGGGACTATCCGTATTACTCAGCAACATATCGTAACGCACACCGCTTCCGATAAACGATTTTTTGATCCCCGGAATTTTATCCACCGAACGGTAAATGTCCAGCAACGGATTGTGATCAGTATTCAGGTTAAAACAAACTTTAGGGAAAATACAGGACGGCTTGCGGCATTTACGGCAGACTTCCATATCTTTTCCTTTCATTTTATACATATTAGCCGACGGACCTCCCAAATCACTCAGGTAACCTTTAAAATCAGGCATCTCGGTTATTTGTTTTACCTCTTTCAGAATCGATTCTTTCGAGCGCGACACAATGTGTTTTCCCTGATGCGCCGAAATGGTGCAAAAAGTACATCCGCCAAAGCAACCGCGATGCAGGTTTACCGAGAATTTAATCATTTCATACGCCGGAATCGTTTTCCCTTTGTATTTAGGGTGTGGCAAACGGGTATATGGCAAGTCGTACGAGCGATCCAGCTCTTTGTCCGACATGGGTTCGTAAGGCGGATTCACAATCACCAGCCTATTTCCCGTTTTCTGTATCAGACGGGAGGCGTGGTATTTGTTCGATTCCGTTTCAATATGCTTGAAATTGGAAGCGTATTTCTTTTTATCCACAAGGCATTCTTCGTGCGAAACAAGTGTAATGTTCTTCCATTCCCTGAATGGGTACACTTCCTTATCGAGAAATGAAGTCTGCGGAATAAATTTTACTTCTGAAATCGATTTTCCGCTTTGCAACTGATTTACCAACTCCACCACAGGCTTCTCTCCCATTCCATAAACCAATAAATCAGCTTTAGAATCGATAAGAATGCTCGGCATCAACTTATCCGACCAATAATCGTAATGCGTAAAACGCCGTAACGAAGCTTCAATTCCACCAATCACCAACGGAACATCCGGATAAAGCTTTTTAATGATATTGGCATAGGTAATGGTGGTATAATCAGGACGCATACCCGCTTTAGCATCAGGCGTATAAGCATCATCTGAACGAAGTCGTTTGTTGGCGGTATAATGATTTACCATTGAGTCCATATTGCCTGCCGATATTGCGAAGAACAGTCTTGGACGTCCCATTTTCTTAAAATCGCGCAAATCGTCACGCCAGTTGGGTTGTGGTACAATGGCTACTTTCAATCCTTGTGCTTCGAGTGTCCGGCCAATAACGGCAGCAGCAAAAGCAGGATGATCTATGTAAGCGTCTCCACTGAAAAGCACGACATCCACTTCGTCCCAACCTCTTATTTCAAGTTCTTTTTTGGTGGTAGGTAAAAAATCGGTAAGTTGATATATTTTATTTTGCATGATCTATTTTTGGGAAAACAACACATCCAAAGACTTTTGGTTCAAATAATTTGGATTCGTTTTGCAAAAGTAAATAAATATTTTGTTATAAAAATTCTATTTAGATCTGTCTTATTGCCACGGAGTGGCTAAATATGAATAACGTCCGGTGAGAGCAGCGTAACCGGGGGTTATTCATCAACTGGCAACTCAACCCCGAAGTGGGTTGGACACTGCACAAGAATACTCTGAAAACTATTGGAAGCGGTCTCTTACAGTTCAACCCACTTCGGGGTTGAGTGTTTTTCTGTTTTCACTACCGTGGGCTGCACCCATGGTTATTCATATTCAGCCGCTTCGCTGCTGATATTTTGGATCTGGGTATTTTGTATTAATTTGCGTTCAAAAAAAGCAAAAAAAATCCTGTGAGTGACGAACACTCACAGGATTTTAAAGTTTTATTTATCTTCTTAATTTACCTGATTCGTAAATTAATAGTACAATGATATTGATTAGAAAATGCTCAATGACACTGTCAAACCAGCCATTACGATGGATACCATACTCATCAATTTAATAAGGATGTTCAATGAAGGACCAGAAGTATCTTTGAAAGGATACAGTTGCTTTGTGATTGTCAGAACCTTTACCACCATGATTTCCTTCTTCGATATATTTTTTAGCGTTATCCCATGCACCACCTGCATTTGCCATAAATACAGCTAAAACAAAACCGGCACCAAGACCACCGATCAATAAACCAAGTACACCGGCTACACCGAAAATAACACCCACTACGATAGGTACAGCAATTGCTAACAATGATGGGAACAACATTTCGCGTTGTGCACCTTTCGTAGAGATCGCTACGCAACGTGCATAATCAGGTTCTGCTTTACCTTCCATGATACCAACGATTTCGCGGAACTGACGACGAACTTCTTCTACCATGCTTTGAGCAGCACGACCTACAGCGTTCATAGTCAAACCGCAGAACAGGAATGCCATCATAGCACCGATAAATACACCTACCAATACAAGTGGGTTCATCAATGAAACGTTGTAATAGTTCATGAAATCCTGGAACGAAGCTTTAGCAGTCTCAATTGTATCGCCATCAGCAAAAGTGAGAACGTTTTGTCCAACTCTCAACAAAGCGATTTTGATTTCTTCAACATAAGAAGCAAGCAAAGCTAAAGCAGTAAGTGCAGCCGAACCGATAGCGAATCCTTTACCTGTTGCAGCAGTTGTGTTACCAAGAGCATCCAAAGCGTCTGTACGTTGACGAACTTCTTTACCTAAACCGCTCATTTCAGCGTTACCACCAGCATTGTCAGCGATAGGACCATAAGCATCAGTTGCAAGGGTAATACCCAGTGTTGAAAGCATACCAACAGCAGCGATACCGATACCATATAAACCTAAACTTAAATTTTGAGCAGAAAGGAAATTAGCTACATCAAACTGGATTGCTGATAAATAAGCTAATACAATGGCAATACCAATAGTGATTACAGGAATTGCTGTTGAAATCATACCAAGACCAAGACCAGAAATAATAACTGTTGCAGGGCCTGTTTGAGAACTTTCAGCAACTCTTTGAGTTGGTTTGTAAGTATGTGAAGTATAATACTCAGTAGCTTGTCCAATAATGATACCTGCCACAAGACCTACGATAACTGAAAAAGAAATACCTACCCAGTTTTGAATTTCCAAAGCATAAAGAATTCCGAAAGTTGCTACAGCTATTAATGCGGAACTAACATTTACACCACGACCAAGAGCCGAGAGCAATTCTTTCATTTTAGCACCTTCTTTTGTTCTTACAATGAAAATACCAATGATAGAAAGCACAACACCCACAGCAGCAATAATCATAGGAGCAAAAACTGCCTTTAACTGAATTTCAGGGTTAAGTGAGAATGCTGAAGCACCTAATGCAGCAGTTGCAAGGATAGAACCTGCATACGATTCGTAAAGGTCAGCACCCATACCGGCAACGTCACCTACGTTATCACCTACGTTATCGGCAATAGTTGCAGGGTTACGAGGATCGTCTTCAGGGATTCCGGCTTCTACTTTACCTACAAGGTCAGCACCTACGTCAGCAGACCACCTACACGAGCAAATAATGCCTGTGTAGAAGCACCCATACCAAAGGTAAGCATAGTAGTAGTGATAAAGATAAGTTTGTGAGAAGCATCTGCTTCATCAACAAAATAATTCAATACCATATACCAAACCGAAATGTCAAGTAATGCCAGACCTACAACAACAAGACCCATTACAGCTCCTGAACGGAAAGCAACTTTCAATCCCTTGTTCAATGAATTTTTAGCTGCATTGGCTGTACGTGCCGAAGCGTAAGTAGCTGTTTTCATTCCGAAGAATCCTGCTAACCCTGAGAAGAAACCTCCGGTAAGGAATGCGAATGGTACCCATGCATTTTGCAGGTCGAAATAAGCCATTACCGAAAAAATAACTGCTAAAACTACAAACACAATAGTTACGATTTTGTACTGTTGTTTGAGATAAGCCATTGCTCCTTTACGTACGTGAAGAGCAATTTTTTTCATTGTGTCTGTTCCTTCGCTCTCTTTCATCAATTGCTTAAAGAAGTAGAATGCGAACCCCAAAGCGATAAGCGACGCCAATGGGACTAAATAAAAGATGTTCAACATAATTAAAAAAATAATTGATTGTTATTAATTGATTTACTTGTTCTCTCCTTATTTGTTTACTAGCTGGATATATTCTTTTAAAATTGACAACGAATAGTCACTGGCGTGTTGGTTGACGAAACCGATAGCGCTGACATGAGCTTCTTCATCGGCTGCATCGGAAATAACGCGAACTACGACCAATGGCACTCCATAATCGTCGCAAACCTGAGCTACAGCTGCACCTTCCATTTCCGCACATACCACAGATGGCAAATTCCGGCTTAAAGCATGTTTCATTTCAGAACTGGAAATAAATAAATCGCCACTGGCAATATCGCCAATCACCATTTTAGGATTCAGAATCTGTTGTTCCGCGAGTATTTTCCGGAATTCTTTATTTGTTTTCAGGAAGTTATGCACCGCCTGTGACATGATTTCCACATTCTGCAATGGGGTTTCGTACGATGTTTTACCTGTTAATGGTATTTCAAACCGTCTCATTAGCGGTCGTGCATCCATATCGTGTTGATACAATCGTTGTCCGATAACTACATCACCAACATTCAGTTCCGGTGAAATTGCTCCGGCAACTCCCGTAAAGACAATTCGATCCACATTAAAGTCAAGAATCATGTTTGTTGCCGTAGTAGCAGCTGCCACTTTTCCCCAACGGGAAAATACGGCCACAACATCCTGTCCGAACAACTCTCCACGATAATAAATCCGACTCCCCCGCTCTACTATCTCTTTATTCGAAATAGTAGCAATAATCTTATCCATTTCCTCGGGCATAGCGCCCATAATTCCAAGTAGCATGTCTTTAGTCTTTTATTGTTTCGAAATAGAATTCTCAGAAAGTTTTGTCACCCTCTGGAAGAGTGTTGGGTGTGAATAATGAAAAAACACATACAATGGATGCGGCATCAAATTGCTGAGCGATGTAGCCGAAAGTTTTTTCAATCCTGAAATTAATTGCTTACCGAAATTGTTAGACGCAGCATATGCATCAGCTTGATATTCAAATTTGCGGGAAAGAACATTTGAGAAAATGTCCAACACCAGCGATATGGGTGAATATAATATGCTAAAAGCTACCGCATTTAAATGAAATGAAGCTTTCGTTCCGCCCAAAGCCTGCGCCAAAGCATCACTTTGCAATATCAAACCAAAGGCGTAAAACAGCACTAAAGTAGATGGTATAGAAATCATCATATTTTTCAACGTGTGTTTGTATTTGTAATGACCTACTTCGTGTGCGAGCACGGCGACAATTTCATCAACAGTCATCTTATCCATTAACGTATCATATAGCACAATGCGTTTCTTTTTACCAAGTCCGGTAAAATAGGCATTTGCTTTAGTAGATCGTTTCGAGCCGTCTATCACGAAGATATTCGTAAGTTTGAATCCTACTTTATTGGCAAATTTCTCAATTTCGGTTCTTAATTCGCCTTCTTCTAGTGGAGTTTGTTTGTTGAAGAGCGGCACAATAATTTCGGAGTAAAACATGGCCATAAATAGGCTGAAAGCAGTAATCACTGCCCAGGCGAGCAACCAGAAGTATTCAGGTGTCAGCGTATATATCCACACTACTGCAGAAAGTAAACCGCCTCCAATGATTGCAGTAAGTAGATAACCTTTCAGTTTATCAATGATATATAAAGAAGGAGTTACTTTGTTGAAACCAAATTTTTGCTCAATAACAAAAGTATCATACAATTCGAAAGGAATTCCAATAATATCGTTAGCGAAGTATAAAACGGCAAAGAATAAGACAGGAGTAAGAATATCGCTGACAACTACATTTTGAACCAACTGATCGATCCAGGCAAAACCACCAAAAACAAACATGGCAAGCGTAACAGCAAAACTGAATGTACTCGTGAGTAATCCAAATTTTGCATTTACACGAAAATAGTCCTGCTGCTGAACATATTTATCTGCATCATAAATATCGTTTAAGATGGCGGGTAACTTCAGTTTTGAATGTCGGATATTTAAAAGGGCGAGTGTGCGCTCCAAACCAAAATCGGCAACGAGTATAATAATTATAGCTACGAAAAGGAATTGCACCATGAATTAAAAAATGTATAAGACTTGATTCTGGTTATGGTGGCACAAATATACAAAAATATATTTATCCGTGTTGCAATTTGTTGATAAAAATGCACAATTTTTAAAATTATGTGCGAATAACTGCATAATTATTTACAATCTATTTAGAAATAATATTTTACTACAATCCAAATAACACAAAATACATGTTTTTACTTTCAATATAACATTGAAACGTAAGATTTATAATACAAAATGTTTATATAAAAATAATTTCAGTTTTCAATTTGATATATAATGAATATTAATTTGATTATTTATAAATTTACAAATAAGACAAACCAAATTTTCCATTGTACCCGAAGTGCTATTTACAGTTTAGATATTAAAATTTGAAAAAAAATAGTACTTTTGTTTAAATAGTTGTTTTAGAGTATAAAAAAGATTTACAAAAGCAAAGCTACAATATATAATGAATATCAATAGAATTTTGAGGTATATATTTTTTGTTTTTACCGGATTGTTGATTGTGACATTTTTCTCATGTAAAGAAAAGACAGAAGATACAATTAAAATAGGCATTCTGAACGGACCATCGGCAGTAAGTTTCATTCAACTTGTTGACAAACAGGTCTATGTGGATGATAAAAAGGTTGAGATAATTATCAAAAGTGAACCACTTCAAATTCAGGCATTAATGATGAAAAAGGAAGTCGACTTTGCGATCCTGCCTACTGTGATGGCCGCTAACCTGTACAACAAGGGATTAAAATATAAAGTGGTTGCCTGCCCTATTTGGGGTACATTGTATTTGCTAACCAACGATCCGGCTATCAGCAAAAACAACCTCGGCAACCAGAAGATTTCTGTTTTCGGGAGAGCGAGCACAGCAGATGTTTTGCTAAGGAGATACCTGAAAGAGCGCAATATAAACGACGAATATATCGATTATACTCACAGTACAAATCACGAAGTAGCTCAAGCACTACAATCGAAAAGTATAAAACTGGGTGTAGTTTCCGAACCACTTGTGAGCAATTTACTTGCTCAGGATTCTCAAATTAAAATAATTGATAAACTTGATTGCGAAGAATACATTGACAACCAGAGCAGAGATATATTCGTGCAGACTTCCTTTGTCGTAAGCAGCAAATTCATAGAAAGTTATCCCAACCTTATAAATAAAGTTTGTGAGCTATATTCAAAAAGCTGTAATTTTGTAAATGAACAGACTCAGGAAGCAGCGAAATTAATGGTAAAACATAAGATTTCACCTTCAACAGAAGTTGCAAAGGCTTCGATTCCGTTATGCAACATTCAATATGTGGGTGCCTTTGCTCTGGAAAAGGAAATAACTAAATATTTGAATATTTTCTATGAGTTCAACCCGCAAAGTATTGGTGGAAAGTTGCCGGATAAGGATTTCATTTTTCAAACATATTAAGTTTTATCTGCTTAAGAAATCATAAAAACAGATGCACAAAAAATTAATACCGACTTTATTATCCATTTTGTTTATTGCCATTCTTTGGCAGGTTGTTTCAGTACAAGTTGGTTTTCCAGCTATTTTTCCGTCATTATCAGATCTTTTCGTACAATTATTTCAGGTTTTAGGGTCTCCTGGTTTTGCGTTAACGGTAGCAAGCACTGTGATACGTACCGCTATTGGTTTTTTGTTGGCCTTTGTTCTTGCGTTTATATTTAGTTCGGTTTCCGCTTTCTCTCCATTCTGCAAGTCATTCTTTCATCCAATAATCGTTATAACCCGCTCAATTCCTGTTATTTCTATTGTGTTGTTAGCATTGTTGTGGTTTGCCCCGGACAATTTACCTGTCTTTATCGCATTGCTCACTATGTTTCCTATTCTTTATCAAAATATGCTTACCGGCTTCGAAAACACCGACAAAAGATGGATAGAAATGGCTATGATTCACAACAAAACGTTCATTCAACGTTATTTTGGAATTTATCTGCCTGCATCGCGAGCAAATATCTTTGATGGAATGAGTACGGCTCTTGGGTTTGGCTGGCGGGCGGTAATTATTGGCGAAGTGCTGGCACAGCCATTACACGGAATTGGTACTGCCATGAAAGAAGCTCAAGCTTTTATTAATGTTTCGGAGCTTATTTCGTGGACGGTTTTAGGGATTGTATTAAGCTATATTTTTGAGATTTTACTAAGGTTAGTCAAACGAATAAAATTATCAAAACTAACAAAAACCAAGACTTCATTTAAGCCTAAAAATGAAGCTCAAACTACTGATTTTAAAAATATTGAAATAATAAATCTTGATAAAAGCTTTAACAATAAGACCATATTTAATTCGTTTAATATTAGGTTTAATTCCGATGTTGTACATTGCATAAAATCTCCTTCAGGAAAAGGAAAAACCACTTTACTGAGATTGATTTCAGGACTGGATAAAAACTATTCTGGCGATATAAAATTTGAAAGAAAATATTCATTCGGATATGCTTTTCAGGATTTCAGATTGTTACCATGGCTTACCGTTTTCGAAAACATTATGTACGCAGTGGATAGAAAAAAGGTTTCTCACATTCAGGCAGAGAGTATGGCTAATTATTTAATTGCTCAAATGGAACTCACCAAGGAAGCAAATAATTATCCATCGGAACTGAGCGGTGGGCAACAACAGCGCGTTTCACTGGCGCGTGCTTTAGCTGCAAAACCGGATATATTATTGCTTGATGAGCCGCTTACCGGTCTGGATACTAAACTGAAACGAAAAATTATCGATTTTCTTTCGGAATGGATTCTGGCTTACAAACCACTAGTGATATGGGCCACGCACGAGAACATATCATTAAAGGAAGTGCAGATAAAAGACTATATGATATAGGTTGACGATTATATCCTTCCGTTCAGAAAAGGATACTCTTTCAGCAAGCGTAACTTCTTATTTTCCGTGTTTTTTTGAAACAACTTATACTCTTCCGATTCGGGAAATAACGGACGATGTTGTAAATCAGCACTCAACTGATCCAGTTTCTTTCTTATTCCCATTGTTTCCAGCGAAAAATAAGTTTCAGCAAAACGCTCCCATATATAATCGACAGCCACGTCGGAAGGATGCAGCATATCCGATGCATAAAAACGATAATCGCGCAACTCATCCATTTGAATTTCGTAAGACGGAAAATAATGAACTTGCGGAAATTCTTTTTGAATAAGATCGATTGCCAACAGCAAAGTGCTCTTGCTTATATTATTTTCGTGAGCACCATCTTTCCAATGGCGAATCGGACTTACCGTGAAAATAAAATGCAGTCCAGGAAGATGTGTTTGAAGTTCGGTAATCAACGACGAATAGCTTGTCACGATTTGCTCTACGCTTAATCGTTTTCTAATAAAAGCATTAGCAGGTAGTTTATGACAATTAGAAACAACTCCTCTGCCCTTTTTCTGTTCGTAAACCCATGATGTACCAAAAGTAATAATCAGAATGTTTGTTTTTGAAAAAAACTCTTTTGCATTCAGGAAGCGGGAATTTATCTTTTGGAGACACAATTCTTCGGTTATATCAGAGAACAAACTGCTGTGCGAAAAGCTCTGCCACAATCCACGGTGTTCGAAAATATCGTCTCTTGTAAACTGATCCCTGTTCATTAACAGCTCCAGACTGTTTTTAATCGAAACAGGATTGTACAGCACTCCAAAAGGACTACTATCGATATCAAAGAAGGAGTTGGATAATTTCGCACCGATATTGTCGGCAAAACATGATCCAAAACTCATAATCCTGTCATTGTGCGAAATCCTGACAAGCGAATCCGGTATTTCTACTTTTGTCTGAAACATAGTGGTAAGTAATTAATCAGAGCAAAGATAATGATTTTTACCTTATGAAGAATTTCTACAGAAAAAGGCGAGTTACCCCGCCTTAAATGTTTTACTCATAAAGTAACTATTTACAAGTGTATTCGTGAAACATTTAAGCAAAAAAATGCCCCCGTATTGCAAGACGAGGGCGACTTAAATGTTTTCACAACGGAATAATCCTTATTGTGATTTGCTTCAAAAATTGTACGACAAATATAAAACTTTAAAATTATAAAACAAATGTATTGAAATTAAAATTAATATTTTTAACTTTATAGCCTTTTACAATAACATCTAAATATCTGATATATTATGAAAAAAGTATTAGGACTGGATTTAGGAACTAAT